>CAZGJQ010000027.1:0-21371 GCA_964525815.1 uncultured Oscillospiraceae bacterium | reverse complement strand
TCCTTACAATACCTACTTTTTGTCTTATTTGCATTTGTTTATGTAAAATATTGCAAGTTCCCATTAGTTAGCATCCGCTAACTTGTAACAGATTATCATATTAACCTGCTCTTGTCAAGTGTTAGGGAACTACAGTTTTTAACTAGCATAACAAAAACACATACTATTGACAATAATCATGTTAAGTAGAATATGCGAAAAGAGGAATGAAAACGAGTAAAGAGAATAGACAAAACCCTTGAAAAGCGCTGATGTTAAAGCGTTTTCAGGGGTTTTTGTGTGGCAGGGATAGCTGGACTCGAACCAGCGAATGCAGGAGTCAAAGTCCTGTGCCTTACCGACTTGGCTATATCCCTTTATATTTTTTTTAGGCAGACAGCCCGATTATTATATATTAAAACAGCCTTGTTGTCAATAGCAATCAATGTAAATTTCCGAAAAGGTCGGGACGGGAATCTATAGCGGCTGCGAGAATTGCCGCATGGTCGCCCGCAAGCAAATTTTCTCCGTTTACCTTATAAGAGCTGTCTACGGGGAACGGGAAAATCGGCGTTTTACGCTGAACCGAACAGCTTATTTTTCGATTTGGATTTGAAAGCATTATTTTATATTCGCTTACCGAAAACAATGCTCCCCCTTCTTTTGCCTGATATTTTTTCAAAGGCAGGACAGCGACATCAAACCATTCAGCCTGTGAAGCATCATCTCCCGCAGCTATGTTTTGGTTATCGGAAATCAGGTGAGCGGTGAAGGCAATTGTGATAATCCTTGTCCTCGGGTCACGATCGGGGACGGAAAAGCAGCGGAGCTGTTTTACTGCCGCATTTGTTACTCCGGTCTCCTCATTAAGCTCCCGCAATGCCGCCTGCTCGGCGCTTTCGTCCGGCTCAACGAAGCCCCCGGGTAATGCCCACTTCCCGATAAACGGATGTCCTGCTCTGCGTATCAGCAAGACCTTTTTTCCGTCGAGCAGTATTATGTCTACCGTTACGGACGGTCGCTCGAAGCCGGATGCATTGTATTTATTTAAGAACTCCTCCTCGGTCAACCCGTTTTCATCTCGTATCATATCACATTTCCTTGCTTTTATAATGGATTTTTGCTTATTTTAGAAAATTGTCTCGGATATTCGTTCGGTGAATGAATGTCCTTTTTTATTATAATAAGGGTGTGCAGCCTGTCAAGAATCGGTATTTTTATGCTCATTATGTCAACTGCTTCTCCGCCTAATGCCTTAATCGCTTTTTTGGCCTCCGAAAGCTCGGATTCCCCCTTGCTACCCTTCATTGCCACGAAATACCCGCCTTTTTTCACCAACGGAAGACAGAGCTCACACAGCATATTCAGCCTTGCCACCCCTCTTGCCACCGCTATTTCAAAGCTCTCCCGTCTGTCGGTATGGGCGAGCTCCTCCGCTCTTGCGCACAAGGTATAAAGGTTTTTTATGCCTGCCGCCTTTGCGGTCTCCTCCACAAACCGCAGCTTCTTTGCGGTGGAATCGTTTGCGGTAACCCGGCAGCCCTCCGAGCATACCGCAAGAGGAAAGGAGGGAAACCCTCCGCCGCAGCCCACGTCGATAATACTTTTGTCCGTGAACAATCCGGTGTGTAGCAAGGTTAGGGAATCATAAAAATGCAGCAGAGCGATTTCCTCCTCGGTCTTCAACGCAGTCAAATTTAGAACCCTGTTCATCTCTGTCAGCCGCTCTGCAACTACAGACAGCTTTTTTTCCTGCGAATCGGTCAGCGGATAATATTTTTGTGTTAATTCAATAATTTTATTCGTCATTCTTCCGGTTTTTCCTGTTTTTGTACTGAGCGAGATATATCAGCAGCACCGAAATGTCGGCGGGGGAAATTCCGGATATGCGGGATGCCTGTCCTATGCTCTCCGGACGTATTTTTTCCAGCTTCTGCGCCGCTTCGATACGGATACCCTTGATTTCGGTGTAGCTTATATTCGGCGGAATCTGCTTTTCCTCCAGCTTTTTGAACCGTTCCACCTCGGCAAGCTGCTTTTTTATATAGCCCTCGTACTTTATCTCGATTTCAGCTCGTTTTTTTACCGAATCGGGTATATCCGGAGGATTTTCCTCAAGCGAATATATCTCGTCGATAGTTATTCCGGGACGCTTAAGAAGCTCCGCCTTGCGAATCCCACCCTCCAATTCCTCATATCCGTGCTTTGCCAGCAGCTCATTGAGTTCGGTGGAATTTGGGATGGTCTCGCTGTGTAATCTCTTAATCTCCGTCTCAAGCATAGCCTGTGCTTTTTTATATTCCTCATACGCTCTGTCACTTACCAAGCCGATTCTCCTGCCCTTTTCTATAAGGCGTGCCTTGGCGTTATCCTGCCTTAGGAGCAGACGGTACTCGCTTCTGGAGGTCATCATCCTGTACGGCTCGTTTGTACCCTTAGTAACCAGATCGTCAATCAGAGTACCTATATAGCCCTCGCTGCGCAGCAGAATCAGCGGCTCTCTGCCGCTTATTTTAAGAGATGCGTTTATGCCCGCCATAAGTCCCTGTGCCGCCGCTTCCTCATAACCGGAGCTGCCGTTAAATTGCCCCGTTCCGTATAGACCTTTTATGCTCTTGAATTCAAGGGTGGGCAGCAACTGAGTCGGGTCGCAGCAATCGTATTCTATCGCATATGCGGTACGCATAAAAACAACCCGCTCCAATCCTCTTATGGTGCGAACCAGCTTTTTCTGAACTTCCTCGGGCAGAGAGGAGGAGAGTCCCTGTATATACATCTCCTTAGTGTTCTCGCCCATAGGCTCTATAAAGAGCTGATGCCGCTCCTTGTCCGCAAAGCGAACGATTTTATCCTCAATGCTCGGGCAATAACGGGGTCCCGTGCCCTTTATATCTCCGGAAAAAAGCGGTGAGCGGTGCATATTCTCCCGTATAATTCTGTGCGTTTCCTCGTTGGTGTAGGCGATGTAGCAATCCTTTTTATTAGGCTTGGAATCGCCGGTGCTGAACATAGTCGGATTCTCATCCCCCGGCTGCACCTCCAGAATATCAAAATCCACGCTGTCCGCATGAACACGAGGGGGAGTTCCGGTTTTAAAGCGGGTCAGTTTTATTCCGCACTTTTTTAGACTGTCCGAGAGCCTTGTTGCCGCAACGGTGTTATCCGGACCTGCGTTATAAGCCTCCTCTCCCACTATAATCCTGCCCGAAAGGGATGTTCCGGTGGCGATAATGACCGCCTTTGCAGGATAAAACGCTCCGAAGGCGGTATAAACCCCCGATACCGCATTGTTATCACGCTTTATACCTATAACCTCGGCCTGTATCAGAGAAAGGCTTGGTGTTTCTTCAATCAGCCTTTTCATATAATCCTGATATTTACGCCTGTCCGTCTGCATTCTCAATGAATGGACGGCGGGACCCTTGCTTAAATTGAGCATTCGGCTCTGGAGCATAACCTCGTCCGCCGCTCTGCCCATTTCACCGCCCAAGGCGTCTATCTCAAACACGAGCTGCCCCTTACCCGTGCCTCCGATGGACGGATTGCAGGGCATATTGCCTATAAGATCCAGAGTAAGCGTAAAAAGAGCGGTTCTCCGTCCCATGCGTGCCGCCGCTAACGCAGCTTCAATACCCGCATGACCCGCTCCCACTACAATAATATCAAATTGTTCGGCTGCGTAAAGCGTATGGCTCATATTTATTCCCTTAGATATGATGTTTTATTTATATTGCAAAGCTGATAGCTCAAAATGTTCTCGGTGCCGCTTTTGCGGCAGGAGCCCCCTCTGGGCGACAGAGAATTTTTTGTCAATAACTCATAACACTTATGTTATGAGTTATTTCCCTACGCAAAAATGCGAAAAAATCTCATTGACCACCCGCTCGGAAGCGCTTCTTCCGTCCAGCTCACCCAAGCAGGCAATAGCTTCCTCTATATCCATTCCGGAGATGTCCGGAGTGAAGCCGTCAAGTGATTTAACAGCGTTATCCAGAGCCGACTTTGCTCTGCTTAAAGCGGCATATTGTCTTGCTCCTATTATAACCTCGCCGAGGGAGGTTATCTCCCCCTGGTCGAACAGCTCCTCTATTGCCTTCTCCAGCTCGTCCCTTCCGACCGTTCGCCCGCTCTTTTTTATATCAGCGGCGGAAAACACTATTTGTATTCCGAACGGAAGCCTGGGTACTACCAGCCCCAAATCACTTTTATTCAGCAGACAAATTGTACAGTCCTGCTTACCCGCATTCTTTATCTGCTCCAATATCTCCGTATCCCAGCTGTCAAGCTCCCTTGAACCGTCAAAAACCGCTAAAACCAGCTCGGCTTCTTTGATGGACTGCCTGCTTTTACTTATTCCGATGCTCTCAATCGGGTCGTCGCTCTCCCGTATGCCTGCGGTGTCGGACAGGTTAAGCAGAACATCGCCTAATCTTACCTGCTCTGTTACAATATCCCTTGTTGTACCCTCTATATCTGTTACAATCGCACGGTCGTATCCGATTAAGGAGTTCAGCACCGAGCTTTTACCCGTGTTCGGCTTACCCACGATAACCGTATTTATACCCTCGCTTATAGCCTGTCCGTACCTGTGGGTGCCGGAAAGCCTTATTATATCCTCTCTTATAGCTATAAGGCTTTTCCTCATCTCTTCGCCGCTTACATCTCTGAGATCCTCATCCGGATAATCGATGTAGGCGTAAACGGACGCAGCAAGATAGGCAAGCCTGTCCGATATTTCTTTGATTCTGGAGGAAAGCGCACCCCTTGATTGCAAAACAGATATTTGAAGGTGCTTTTCGCTTTTAGCGTCAATAATACCTCCCACGGCCTCCGCCTGCGACAGGGATATTTTTCCGTTTATAAACGCCCGCTTGGTAAACTCCCCCGCATCCGCATAATCAGCTCCGGAGGTTATAGCCGCCTCCAGCAGCTTCTTGGTTACCAGTACACCGCCATGACCGGAGAGCTCTGCGGTATCCTCACCCGTATAGCTTCTCGGCGCACGGAACAAGGTAAGTATCCCGTCGTCAAAAACCCCGTCCTTATCAAAAAAGCTGCCGTAAACCGCCTTGTTGGAAGTAATTTCATTAACGCTGATACCGCTCCTTGGCTTAAAGAGCTTGGATGCAACAGAAACAGCGTCGTCTCCGGATATTCTGATAATCGCCACGCCGCCCTTTCCGTGCGGAGTAGCTATAGCGGCTATTGTTTTCATCGGTGCCTCCTTATTCAAGCCTAATCAAACAGATGCCCTCTCGGATTCAACCCCTCAAAGTCCCGCTGTCTCAGCACCTCATATACCGCAACAGCAACCGAGTTTGAGAGATTAAGGCTGCGCAATCCATCCAGCATTGGGATTCGCAGGCAGCTCTCTCTGTTTTTTATAAGCAGCTTCTCGGGCAGTCCCTTTGTCTCTCTGCCGAAGAACAAATATACCTTTTTATCGTATGAAACATCGGTGTACAGTTTTTCCGCCTTTGTCGAAAAATAGAAGCAGCTGCCTTGGTTGTTTTGCGTATAGAAATCCTTTAGATTCTTATAGTAATGAATATCAAGATGCTGCCAGTAATCCAAACCCGCTCTTTTTAGGTGCTTGTCGTTTATTTCGAACCCAAATGGCTCTATTAGGTGCATGGATGCTCCGGTTGCGGCGCAGGTGCGGGAAATGTTGCCTGTATTCTGCGGTATCTCCGGCTCCAAAAGCACAATGTTAATATCGTTCAATTATCCGCATCTCCCATAGTTGTTGTATATACCTAACAGATATATTATATAGTTATTCCTCCGCTTTTGCAATTATTTTTACAAAAAGAGGTGTATTTTTTTGTTAATATATGCTATTATTATATAATTGAATTAGATACAAAAAGATTTAAGGAGTTGCCTTTATGTCTTTATTAGAAAAAATGTTCGGAACATACAGCGAGCGGCAGATAAAAAAGCTGGAGCCTATTGTACAAAAAATAGAGGATTTAAGCGATGAATATGCAGCTATGGATGATTATACCCTTAAGTCGCAGACAGATATATTCAGAAAAAGATTAAAAGACGGGGAAACCACGGATGATATTCTTCCGGAGGCTTATGCGGCGGTTCGGGAGGCATCAGTGCGGGTCTCCGGCAAGCGTCCCTTCAGAGTGCAGCTTATCGGGGGAATTGTTCTTCATCAGGGGCGAATCGCAGAGATGAAAACCGGTGAAGGAAAAACGCTTACCGCAACCCTTCCCGCTTATCTTAACGCACTTACGGGAGAAGGAGTGCATATCGTTACTGTCAACGATTACCTTGCCAAGTATCACAGCGAGCTGATGGGGAATATCTACCGCTTTATGGGGCTCTCGGTAGGGCTGATTGTGCATGGATTGAGTCCGGAGCAGCGCAGACAGGCGTATGCGGCGGATATTACCTACGGCACAAACAACGAATTCGGTTTTGATTATCTTCGGGACAATATGGTGATATACAAGCAGGACCTTGTTCAGCGCGGACATGTGTATGCGATAGTGGATGAGGTGGACAGCATACTGATTGACGAAGCGAGGACACCGCTTATTATTTCCGGACAGGGAGAGAAAAGCAGCGAGCTGTACCGCAAAGCGGATGCCTTTGTACGTCGTCTGAAGTGTTACCGTATCAAGGAGTTCGACAGCAAAAAGTCGGATGAGGATATTGTTGAGGATTATATTGTGGACGAAAAGGCGAGAAGTGCCGTCCTTACCTCAAACGGAATAAAAAAATCGGAGGCGCACTTTGGGGTGGAAAATCTAGGCGATGCCGAGAACATAGAGCTTATGCACTACCTTAACAACGCCTTGCGTGCCAGAGGTGTTATGCAGCTGGATGTAGACTATGTCGTTAAGGACGGCAAGGTTATAATAGTAGACGCCTTTACGGGCAGAATAATGCCGGGCAGGCGTTATTCCAATGGTCTGCATCAGGCGATAGAGGCCAAGGAAGGCGTGGAGGTGGAGAAGGAGAACAAGACACAGGCAACCATCACCTTCCAGAACTATTTCCGTATGTATAAAAAGCTCTCCGGTATGACCGGTACCGCTATCACCGAGGAGCCGGAGTTTCGGGAGATTTATTCGCTGGACGTGGTTGAGATTCCCACAAACAAGCCAATGATAAGAGCGGACCATAATGACCTTGTATACCGCAGCTTAGAGGGCAAGTATACCGCCATCGTCAACCAGATAAAGGAATGTCACGAAAAGGGTCAGCCGGTGCTTGTGGGTACCGTTTCCATAGAAAAAAGCGAGCTTTTATCTCATCTGCTAACCAAAGAAGGAATAAAGCACAATGTCTTAAACGCCAAGTATCATGAGCGTGAGGCGGAGATAGTGGCTCAGGCGGGACAGCCGGGTGCAATTACAATCTCAACAAATATGGCAGGCAGAGGAACCGATATTATGCTGGGCGGAAACAGCGAATTCCTTGCCATGGCACAGATTAAAAATGAGGGCTACTACGAATATCTGTTTTATGAGGCTACAAATTTTGGTGAAAGCGACGATGAGGAAATTTCGGCGGCAAGAGCACAATACAAGCAGCTTCTCGAAAAATTCGATGCCGAGATAAAAAAAGATGCGGAGCTTGTCAAGCAGGCGGGCGGACTCTATGTGCTGGGAACCGAAAGGCATGAGAGCAGACGTATTGACAACCAGCTTCGAGGTCGGAGCGGCCGTCAGGGAGACCCGGGTGAGAGCCGCTTCTTCATCTCCCTTCAGGACGATTTGATGCGGCTTTTCGGCTCGGATAAAATACTGGGTGTTGTGGATGCTCTTAAAATGCCCGAGGATCAACCCATTAATGCAAAAATTCTTTCCAACTCAATAGAGGGCGCCCAGAAGCGTATAGAGGGACAGAACTTTGAGCGCAGGAAGAATGTACTGCAATACGATGACGTCATGAACAAGCAGCGCGAGCTTATCTATAAGCAGCGCCGTGCGGTGCTGGACGGAGCTAATCTTAAGGAAACCTTACTCAAAATGACAAGCGATTATATAGCCAGCGTGGTTTCGGCTTATACCGAGAGCGATGTTGCGGACGAATGGAATTTTGAGGGAATAAGGGGAGAGCTTGGCGGTATTTTATGTGATGCAGATGATTTTAAATACACAGCGGAGCAGCTCGGCTCTCTTAATCAGGAGGATATTGTCACCGAGTTGCTCGAAAGAGCGGAAAAGAGATACGCCAAGCAGGAGGAGCTCTTTACCCCCGAGGTGTTCCGGGAGGTGGAACGGGCGGTGCTCCTGCGCACGGTGGACAGAAAATGGGTTGACCATATAGACGCCATGGACGACCTTGTGGGCAGCGTAGGGCTTAACGCCTATGCACAGCGCAATCCTATAGTGGAGTACAAAATCCAGGGCGGCGCAATGTTTGATGAAATGATAGGTTCAATAAGAGAGGAAACGGTTCGGGTCATACTGACCGTTGTTCCCAAGAAGAAGATTGAGCGCCAGCAGGTTCTGGTAGGTAACGCATCCCTCAAGGATGGCGGAGATAAAAAGGTAAAGCCAACGCCGCAGCGTAAAGCCGTAAAGGCAGGACCGAACGACCCATGCCCCTGCGGCAGCGGCAGAAAGTACAAGAAATGCTGCGGCTCTGTAGGAAGCGGCGACACAAAGTAAAAAGGTGCGGGTGTTAAATGGGATTAGGTATAGCAACATTAGGATACGGCTTTTTACTGACACAATGGGCAGGCGGCGGAATAATAGCCGCACCCGTCCTCGCCTACGGATTTTATCTCGCCTCAAGAACCAACAAGCGCTTTTTGGCAGCTGCCGTATCGGCTCTTTTAATGCTTCCTTATTCCGTACTGCTGCTGCTCGACCTTTTTGCCCGCTTAGAGGTGTTTTCCTTCAATACATTTAATCAGGACGCTGTTTATTACAGGATAATGCATTCCCTGTTCCTGCTTGCATGGATTTCTATGTCTTATTACTATCTTACCGCTATAAAACAAATCGCTGAGGATAACAATAGCAAAAAGCTAAGAAGCAAGGCTTCAAACCGCCATTACCTGACCCAAATAATACTAATCGGCAGCTTCTGCCTGATTATATTCGAGAATATTATAACCCCAGAGATACCCGCTTTTTTCTTTGTGATGCAATATGTGATAATCATTATTAATGTATTGTTTCTGCACACCTGCTTTATATTGATAACCACCGAGAGACAATATGAGAGGGATAAAAGAAAAATTGCCAAGGAAGAAGATAAGCGAAGGAAGAAAGACAAGGATTGAGTAACTGACGGGAGGTATATGCTTTGAAAGAGAAATATTTCTTCAAGCGCAGCTATATTCTGATAGCGGCAGGAATGTTTTTTATCATTAACCCGCTTTTCCATGTGGTTGATGTGCTTCCGGATGTTTTCGGCTATATCCTTGTTTACTTGGGCACCGCAGAGCTTGCTTTTCTTGACGGGAGAATGGAATCCGCCCGCAATAAGCTAAAATATCTTATAGCACTAAGCGCATTCAAGCTCCTTATTACCCCCTCCGTGGTTACCAGCAGCTTAGACAGCGACCGTCTGCTCGCCGTCTCCTGCTTTGCGATTGTAGAAATAATCCTACTCATAATGCTTTACAACGATTTTTTCGGGGGGTTCTCCTATCTTGCCGACCGTAACGGCGGTGAAAAAACATCGGTCGCTATATCGAATGCGCGATTTTTAACCCTGATTTTCTTCATTTGCAGAACCTTTTTTCCGGTACTGCCCGAGCTGTATTCACTGGCAGATTCAAGAACACAGACCGAAATAACCTATTACGACTTTTACAGTAATTTGATGTCCACCAAGCCGTTTGTGCACTTGCTCCTGCTGCTGATTGTTTTGCTCCTCGGTATCTTCTGGTATATAAGCTTTTTTAAAATGCTGCGCACCGCAAACAGGGAGGCTTCATTTACCGGCAGCCTGCAGCAGAAGTATCATGACGAATATCTTGTGTATCCGGAGAAGCAACGGTTGAAGGGGTTGAAGCACGGGCTTTATACCGCCCTGATCGGTCTGGTTTTCTTCCTGGACATATCGGTTGACGGAATACGAATCTTACCGGAAACCGTTGCAATTGTTTTAATTTCAGCTTCCGCATTAATACTAAAAAAATACGGCTCCTTCAAGAAAGCACTGCGCCTCGCGCCTATAATATGCGTATTGCAAGTGCTTACGGAGGCGTTTCGTTATGTTTTTATCGATACCGAGGCCGTATTATTATCCGAGCTGGAGCTGTCCGCCGTCGCCGCAAGCTCTGTCATTGTTGTTATAAATACCTGCGCAACGCTGTTGTTTATGAGTGCTTACCTGACAGAGCTGCGGGAAGCTTATTTCACCCTGACGGGAAAGACCGCACCCGATTTTGCGATTCCAAGGCTGCTGTTCTTAGTGTTTACGGTTTTACAGGCAACAAGGATAGTGCTTCCGGTTACAAATGCATCGGTTACTGCTCCGCATATGCTTTTGGTGGGTTTTTGGTTGTTTCTCTGCGGCAGAAGCTTATTCGGAATGATTGAGGAATACAATCAGAGCGTAAAATTATTATAGATTAACCTGAAAGGCTAAGGTAACAAAAAATACAATGTGCGGTTTTGCGGGAATATATAAAAAATCGGGAGTCTCGTACAATGACAGGCAGGACGGCAGGGATATGTCCTTTGCGGTCAGGCACAGAGGTCCGGATTTAGACAAAGCATATGAAAACGAGAAGCTGTTTTTTGCGTTCCGTCGACTTTCCATTATAGATATAGAGGGCGGAAGCCAGCCGTTTGTAAGCGACGACGGGCGGTTCTGTTGTGTTTATAACGGAGAAATATACAACTATCTCGAGCTTAAGAGCGAGCTGGAGCAAAAAGGACATTCCTTTGAGACCAACTCCGAGGTTGAGGTTATGGTAAGGCTTTATTCTATATACGGAGCGGGCTTTATAAGCAGGCTCAGGGGAATGTTCGCTTTTATTATATATGACAAGCTAAGCGATGTGCTTATGGCGGGGAGAGACCCCTTCGGTATCAAGCCGCTTTATTACCGCAATGATAACGAGGGAATAGTCTTTTGCAGCGAAATGAAGGGTTTTTTCTTTGATTCGGGGTATAAGGGCTTCGGGGTTGATAATCGGCTGCTGCAGCATTATATGACCTTTCAATATGTACCCGAGCCGGACACTATTAGCGGAGAGATATCCATTCTGCCCAAGGGGAGCTATTTGTTCTACAGCGGAAAAGAGGATGCAAAAACCGACATTATCTCCTATTACAAGCCTGTATTCTCCGCAAACAGAAGCAGCACCTATGAGCAAAGGAAGAGGAAGCTTCGTGAGGCGGTGGAGAACTCGGTGCGTTATCATATGCTGTCCGATGTGCCGCTCGGCTCCTTCCTGTCCAGCGGGGTGGACAGCGCAGTAATTACCGCCATAGCTTCAAGGATAGAGCCCGGAATAAAGGCGTTTACAATAGGATTTGATGTCAAGGGCTATAGCGAGCTTGAGGACGCAGAAGCGATTTCCTCGCACCTTGACATTAACCACATAAAACTACAGTGCAGCCTAAAGGATTTTACCGACAGCTTCGAAAAAACCATTTATCATCTCGATTCGCCGCTTGCCGACCCCTCGGTGGTTGCTATTTACCTTATCAGCCGGGAGGCTGCCAAGCATGTAAAGGTTATATTGTCCGGAGAAGGCAGTGACGAGATGTTCGGCGGATACAGGCAATATGCCTCCGCCATACCCGCTATGCGAATATATAAGCTTCCGTCCTTTATAAAGGCGGCACTGATGATGCTCGCAAGGCTGTTGCCGGACAATGTTAAGGGCAAGGGGCTTATAATGCGGGGCTGCACTCCTATTGAGCAGCGCTTTGTGGGCAACGCCTTTGTATTCAGCGAAAAGCAGAAAAAAGGTGTGCTGCGCACCTTTGATAAAAATGTGCATTTTACTCAAAAAACAAGGGACATATATTCCCAGTCCGGAATTTACACGGCGATACAAAAAATGCAGCACTGCGATTTGCATACCTGGCTGCCCGCCGATATTTTAGTCAAGGGGGACAGGCTCTCCATGGCTCATTCGCTGGAGGCGAGGGTACCCTACCTTGACAAGGAGGTCTTCAAGGCCGCTCGTGAGCTGTGGGACAGCGACAAAATAACCAAAAATACAACCAAGTACATTTTGCGGGATGCGTTCTCGGATATTCTGAACAGAGAAACCATAATCCGTCCAAAATTAGGCTATCCCGTACCCGTAAGAGCATGGCTGAAGGACGAGCTGTATGACTGGGCTGCAACTATTATAAAGGAGAGCAGCGCAGACGAGTTTATAGACGGCAGTGCCGCTTTAGAGCTGCTCGAGCAGCACCGGAAAGGAAGAGCCGATTATTACCGCCACATATGGGTGATTCTTACCTTTATAACCTGGTACAGGCTTTATGTTACCGAGGCGGAAAGGACAAAGAACCGCATACTCTCGGGAGAGCTGTAATAAACAATATATAACCATAATCATATAATAAAGTTAGAGCAAAAAATGCCCTAACTTTATTTTTTTCGCTTTTTTTAGTCTGTTTTTACGACTATGCTTTGACAAAGATTGCGCCGGTCGGAGGGCATAATTATATATACAATATTCATAAATAAAGTTGCTGCGGAGTGAAAAAATGAACTACTCGTACAAAATAAAAAACAACAGCTTAGAGGTCAAGCTGTTCGGTGAAATCGACCATCATAACGCAAAACACGCACGCGAGGGTATCGACGGTCTTATAGACAGCAATGTACCGAGGCGGGTCTATCTTGATTTGTCTGCCATAACCTTTTGCGATTCGTCCGGTTTGGGTCTGGTCATGGGAAGATTAAAAAAAGCGTCCAGCTACGGAACCACCTTGATAATAAGAGACCCTTCACCCGCCGTAAGCAGAATTCTTAACATAGCCGGAATGGACAAGCTGCTGAAGATAGAAAGAAGGGCAGATTAAATGCCGGACAAAGCAAAGAAAGGAAAGAACATGACCACCACAGATAAAAAACCCGTAAACAGCATGAAGTGCACCTTCCCCGTAAGAAGCATCAACGAAGGATTGTCCAGAATGGTTGTGGCGGCGTTTGTCTCCCAGCTTGACCCTACGGTAAGCGAGCTCTCCGATATGAAAACGGTTGTTTCGGAGGCGGTCACCAACTGCATTGTTCACGCCTACAAGGGGGTTGCGGACAAATCAAAGGTATATGTGTACATAACCGGAGAGTACTACAAAGACGGAAGAGTTGTAATCAGAATCAAGGATAAGGGTTTGGGAATTGATGATGTTAAGCAGGCACGCCAGCCTTTGTTCACCACCGACGGGGAAAGCGAGCGAAGCGGAATGGGGTTTACGATTATGGAGAGCTTCACAGACAAGCTGAGGGTTTATTCCAAAAAAGGAAGAGGCACTACGGTAGTGCTTGAGAAAAGAATCGGGCTGTAGCCATGACACCCAATGAGACCTTACAACTCATTGAAAAAGCCAAAAAAGGCGATGAAAATGCCCTTGAAACGCTGGTCGCATCAAATATGGGGCTGGTGAAATCCATAGCCGTGCGGTTCCGTGACAGAGGAGTCGAGTTCGAGGATCTTTGCCAGATAGGCACAATAGGTATGATAAAAGCTATCAGAAACTTCGACTCCTCGCACGGAACCATGTTTTCCACCTATGCGGTGCCTCTCATAATGGGAGAAATCAGAAAATATCTGCGAGACGACGGGCTCATAAAGGTAAGCCGTGAGCTTAAGCGCAAGGGGGTTACCGTGCTTAGGACAAAGGAGAGCTTTGTCGCAAAAAACGGCAGGGAGCCTACTATAAGCGAGCTTGCAGAGGAGAGCGGTATATCCGCTGACGATATAGTGGAGAGCCTGGATGCCACCATGAGCGTCATGAGCCTTTCGGAGCCGGTCGGTGAGGTTCTGCTTGAGGATATGCTCGGTTTCGACAATATTCCGGAGCTGTGCGAAAATATAGCGCTCCGTCAGGCAATAGCTTCTCTCCCGGAGGAGGAAAAGCAGCTTATCCATTACAGGTTCTACAAGGGCATGTCTCAGAGCAAGGTCGGCGAGCTGTTCGGCATTACGCAGGTCAAGGTATCCCGAATGGAAAAAAAGATACTGGAAAAGCTAAAGGGCGCCTTGGTATAAAGTCTTATAAAAGAGCAGACACCGTAAAACAGTGTCTGCTTAATTTCTAATCTTCTTTCGGTATTCCTCGGCGGCTATTTCGGTCCTGTTGCTGCCATAGGTATAGAACACCTTGTCCTTTATGTCATCGGGGAGGTATTGCTGATCTACATAGGAGTTCGGATAGGCATGGGGATACTTATAGCCGCCTTTTGCGTTTGGCGCGTGGTTATCCTTTAGGTGAGCGGGAACCTCTGCTCCCCCTCCCTTTGCTATAACATCGGCTGCGGTAAAATATGCATTCATAGCCGAATTTGACTTCGGAGAGGTTGCAAGCATTATCGCAGCCTCGGCAAGCGGCAGCTTTGCCTCGGGAAGCCCTATCTGAACCGCCGCGTCCACACAAGCCTTTGTTATTGCCATAGCCATTGGATAAGCCAGCCCCACGTCCTCTGCGGCTATGACCAAGAGCCGTCTGCAAACCGAAACTATATCCCCGCCTTCCAAAATCTTGGCAAGATAAAAAACAGCCGCATTCTCATCCGAGCCCCGAATTGATTTCTGGAATGCGGATAATAAGTCATAATGCTCGTTTCCGTCCCGGTCAAAGCGCATACCGGAGCGCTGGGTAAGCTCACGGGCAAGGGATACAGACAGCTCGTTTTCGCTCGCATAATACACATTTTCAAGTGCGCTGACCGCTTTTCTTACATCCCCGCCGCAGGCAGAAGCAATTGCTTTTAGAACCTCGTCGGTGCAAATCTTTGCGTTTTCGAAATCAGAGTTTAAAATATCAAAAGCACGGCGTAAAACCGGGAGCAGCTCCTGCGGCTGTACGGGCTTGAACTCAAAAACGGTGGAGCGGGACAGCAACGCCCCGTAAATGGTAAAGAACGGGTTCTCGGTGGTTGAGCAAATAAGCGTAACCCTTCCGTCCTCCACATATTCCAGCAGCGACTGCTGCTGTTTTTTGTTGAAATACTGTATTTCGTCTATGTACAGGAGTATTCCGTCACTGCTCATAAGAGTTCCGGTCTGAGTAAGTATATCCCGCACATCACTGAGAGAGGCGGTTGTGGCGTTAAGACGATAGAACAGCTTGTTGCATTTTTTTGCGACAATGTCCGCTACCGAGGTCTTTCCCGTACCGGGAGGACCGTAAAAAATAAGGGAGGGCAGATGTCCGCTCTCGATTATACGGCGAAAAGGCGCATTTTTCGAAAGCAGGTGCGTCTGCCCCGCTATTTCATCAAAGCTGTTCGGTCTGACTCTGTCCGCAAGCGGCAAATTAAATCATCCTTTTCTGTATCTATCTGCATTTTTCCGCAACCCAGATCAACGCTTCTTTTTCCATTTGCTCTTTTTCTTTTGAGAGGCAAGCGCATCGGAGCTTTCCTCGGCTGCTTCCTCACCCTCGTCCTTTTTCCTTTTAAAGGAAAAGCGATTCTCCTCATTGTGGTAGATGCGTCTCATATTTTCACGGTGCATAAAGATTATTAAAAGCCCAATAAAAACTGCGAAAAGCATATAGGGTAGCGGGGGTGCAGCCTCCGCTCCTCCCAGAATCTTAAATCTGTAGTATATCAGAGCGGGATAAATGAAGCCCGCCATCATGGATGCAAGGGATATGTACCTGAACAAAAGCACGATAAGAACAAAAAAGGAAAACAGAACCAAAAAAACGAGCGGGTCGATAAGCAAAATCATCGTAGCGGCGGTAAGCACACCCTTTCCGCCCTTAAAACGATAAAATACCGGAAAAATATGCCCTATCATACAAAAAATGCCCGCAAGAAAGGCTCCGTTTATTCCAAAAACCAGAACGCCCGCAAGCACAGAAAGAATCTGCTTTAAAATATCGCCCGCAAGGGTATATATTGCACCCTTCTTTCCATAAATGCGGTACATATTGGTAAGCCCCGCATTACCGCTCCCGTAATTACGTATATCATCCTGATACATGTATTTACTCGTAATTATAGACGCATTGAGGCTGCCCAGCAGATAGGGAATAAATACGCATGCAAGTATTCCGAGTAAAAAGAATATGAACGCCTTTGTCTGTGCGGTATCCCTGTATTTTTCAAAGAGACCGTACAACAGACCGTTGAACTCCTCCGAGCCGAATATATAAATCATACGGTAATTCCTTTCGGTTGTTATTTAAAAGGCAAATATACGGCATAGAACTGCGTTTTTTCCTATGGTTAGAGCACAGCTCTATTCATTGTCTCCTCTTTGTTTGATAATAAGCCTAATCGGAGTGCCCTCAAATCCAAACGCCTTCCTTATGCAGTTCTCTATATACCGCTGATAGGAAAAATGAAAGAGCTGGACAGAGTTGCAAAAAAGCACAAAATTAGGCGGCTTTACTCCGGTCTGGGTCATATAATAAATCTTCAGCCTTCTGCCCTTGTCGCTGGGAGGCTGAACACGGGCAACCGCATCCGCAAGCAAATCGTTTAGCAATCCGGTGGTTATGCGTCGGTTTGCCTGCTCGTTGCACTTGTTTATCATTTCATACAGCCTGTTCACCCGCTGTCCCGTTTTTGCCGATACATATATATGCGGAGCATAGGTCATATAGGAAAGAGCGGTATAAACATCCTTGCTGAACTCTTTTACCGTGCTGTTGTCCTTGTCAATGCTGTCCCATTTGTTTATAACGATTATGCTTGCCTTGCCCGCATTGTGTGCGATTCCGGCTATCCGCTCGTCCTGTGCGGTTATTCCCTCGTTTGCGTCTATCATTACAAGGCATACATCCGCTCTCTCCACCGCCATATTAGCTCTGAGAACGCTGTATTTCTCTACGTTGTCCTCAATTTTTGCGTTGCGGCGAATACCTGCGGTATCTATGAACACATACCTTCCGTATTCGTTTTCGATAAAGGTATCAATCGCATCCCGTGTAGTTCCGGGAATATCGCTGACAATAACCCTCTCCTCACCCGAAATCTTATTGATTATAGAGCTCTTGCCCGCATTGGGCTTGCCTATAACCGCAACCTTAATTGCCTCATCGTCCTCTTTTTCTCCGTCATCGGGAGGCAAGAGAGATACCGCAATATCCAGTATATCACCGCTGCCCGTTCCGTGCAGGGAGGAAACAGGAACAGGATCTCCCAGTCCCAGCTCATAGAACTCATAAAATCCGGCAGGTAAATCTCCTATTGTATCCACCTTGTTTACCGCAAGTATAATACTCTTGCCCGCTTTTTTCAGCATAGCGGCAATATCTCTGTCTGATGCGGTAACCCCGGTTTGCAGCTCGCACATGAACACTATTACATCAGCATGCTCAATCGCAATCTGCGCCTGCATACGCATCTGCTTTAACAATATGTTGTCGGTAACAGGCTCTATGCCGCCCGTGTCGATTACCAGCAGCTCCCTGCCGTTCCAATCGGTCTCATAGTATATGCGGTCTCTGGTTACCCCGGGAGTATCCTCCACTATCGCCGTACGGGTTCCGGTTATTTTATTAAAAAATGTGCTTTTACCCACATTAGGTCTTCCCACTATCGCAATAATTCCCTTGCTCATACGGCATCACTCCCTTTTTGTCCTGTTATCTTATCCGCCAGATCCGCTCCGTCCTTATCCACAATCAGAGTTTGCACCGAAAGCGCTTCTTCTATGTCCGATATGCTTGTGTTGTCAAGAAAAAGGTCTCTGTCATGTCTGAGCATGTTTGACGGAATCAACAGCGTTTCGTTCTTTTCGTCCTTTAGCTGCTCAATAATATCTCTGCCCACAACCAAGCCGCTTACGGTAATATGCCCGCCAAAAAAGTTGTTCTTTATCGCCTTCACTTTGATTTTTAGCTCCGGGAACTTTGACACGGCAAGACTTACAAGCTGCATAATGTGCGGATAAGCCGCTTCACCGGTAATAATTGTCATATTGTTATTATATCCTATTTTTTCCGTTCTTTCAAGAGCGCTGACAAATTCTTCGTAATGGGAACGCAGCATTCCCACCCCGTTTTCAATCTGCGGATAATCCTCATAATAGCTCTCGGGCGGCAGGGGCTTATTTGCTGTCAAAAAGAACTCGTCTGCGGCATAAACAATGCGCCTGCCTTTTTGGGAAAGACAGCTCTCCCCGAAGCTGTTTATTATATCAACGACCTGTTTTGCGCTCTCTTGGTCATAGGGTTTAATAGAACACAAGCCGTTCCTGTATGCCGTCAGTCCGCAGGGAACGGCGGCTACGCTCTGAATGCTTTTAAGCGAGGTAAGGTGCTCAAGAGAGCGCACAAGCTCTTCTCCGTCATTTATCCCACGGCAGAGCACAAGCTGGGTGTTAAGGGCTATACCACCCTCATCAAGCTGCCTTAAGTACCTAAGGCACTCTCCCGCATTCCTGTTGCGCATCATTTTTACACGCAGCTCCGGATTAACGGTATGCACCGATATATTAACCGGAGAAATGCGCATTTGAATAATACGCTCTATCTCCCTGTCGGTAAGATTGGTCAGTGTCACATAATTACCCTGTAAAAAGGAAAGCCTCTCGTCGTCATCCTTAAAATAAACAGCCTCCCGCATTCCGGGCGGATTCTGGTCGATAAAGCAAAAAATACAGTTATTCTTACATCGCTTCTTCTCGTCCATTAGATAGCTCTCGAACTCCAGTCCCAAATCGGCGTATTCCGGTTTTTTTATTTCGGCGGTTAATGTTTCTCCCGCCCGCTCAAGCCGGAGGTCAAGGCTCTCCTCGGTAATATAAAAACGATAGTCCAAAACATCGTTTATTTCATTGTCGTTTACGGAAATCAGCCTGTCTCCGGGCTTAAGACCGGCAGCAAACGCAAAGGAATCCTCTGCAACCGATATTATTTCTACCATTTTTTCACCCCTTGCACAAAAAAACTAAAAAACACTGAAAAAAAAGCGTGTCGCTGCAAGCAACCCGCCGTTTTTCAACTGTTTTACGCTTCTTTTTCTTTGATTTCAAGTACTACCTTGCCGCCGTAGCTGCCGCACTTGTCACATACTCTGTGGGTAAGATTATACTCGCCGCACTTTGGGCATTTTACCATTGCGGGAAGGTCCAGCTTCCAGACGGAGGAGCGTCTTTTATCTCTTCTTGCCTTTGATGTTTTTCTCTTTGGTACCGCCATTACCAAACACCTCCTTAATATAAATATATACGAAAAATTATTCTTCCTCAAAAAAATCGGATAAGACAGCCAGTCTCGGGTCAATATCCTTTTTATTACAGGAGCACTGCGAATCGTTGAGGCTTATTCCGCACTTCGGGCATAGTCCCTTGCAATCCCCACTGCAAACAAACCTTGCGGGCAGCTCCAGTATTATGCTGCTTCGTAAAAAATCCTCCAAATCAAGCTTTGCGGCTTCCACGAGGATAAACTCGTCCTCCTCGTTTTCCAGCTTGTCCGTCAGCTTTTGCTCGATATCAAGACAAAGCTCGGTTTCAAACTCCTTGCAGCATCTACCGCATACAACCTGTGCTTTTACGTTAATACCTGCGGTAAGAACTACATAGCCGGCAAAATTCCTAATCTGCCCCTCTGCGTTAACGGTGCATTTTTTGATGTCCCGGTACAATCCGTCCGCATCAAAGGTATGCTTAAAGGGCAGCGTTTTAGAAACTCCGCCGAACAAATCAAGTAAATCAAGTATCATTCTTCTGCTTCACCTGTCTTCTGCGCAGTACATTTCATTATATATGTCAAAACAGCTTTTGTCAACACTTTTTTTGGCTATCCTTCCCCAAGCGGCTTTATTTTTCGGGCAAGATACATAAAGGGCGTATCTCCGAGCGCAACAATAACCTTGAACAGATAGGTGGTGAGTAAAATGCTGATAAACACACTCCCCTCAACCATACCCAGAAACGCCACGGTGGTAAAAATTGCGGAATCTATAAGCTGGGAGACAAGGGTTGAGCCGTTGTTGCGCAGCCACAGCATCCTTTTGCCGCCCCCGGTTCTCCTCCATATCAAATGATAGAGCTGTACATCCATAAACTGAGAGGAGGCATATGCAAGAAGAGATGCCAGGGTTATTCTCGGGGCGAGAGCGAATAGCTCCTTCATAGCAGGAGATATATAATCTGCGTCGTTTGGTATATACAAAAGCGTAATCTGTGTTCCTCCAAGCCATAACAGAAGAGCAAAAAACCCCAGAACCACCGCTTTTTTTGCGTGCTTCTTTCCGTAATTCTCGGACAGCAGGTCGGTTATTAAAAAGGTTGACGCATATAAAGCGTTGCCTCCCGTCGCCTCAAAGCCGAATAAATTTATGAATAACAGCACCTGTATATTTGCCAGCAGCATACCGAACACGCTGAAAATATAAAGCCCTGTTCTGCCGAACAGCTTATATGCCAGCAGCACTGCTCCGAGAAAAAACAGCAGCTCTCCGAAAAAAACGAGCTCGTTCATTAGCTTACCTCCCGATTATGTCGTTAATACCTACCGTAAAATTTTTTATTCCGAAAACGCTCTCAGAGGAAGCTTTTCCTCCTTCTTTAGTATATCATACCTGATAATGGAGATAGCGATGGAGGTCATAACAAACACCTCTGTTATCATCCCCGGTACCGAAATGTTTATAATGTTATATGTCATCCACATGGGTGACGGAATTATTGACAGAATCCTTATAGAGCGGGGCTTCTTAACCCAAACCGACACAGAGCCGATTATCATTGCAATCGTGGGCAGTATCGATATATAGCCCTCCCAGGTCAGCACTCCGGCAGCGGCGCTTATGCAAATGAACAGCCACAGCCATATTTTTTTGCCGAATATTTTTTTATCCCGGTGAAAATATATAACCGCCCGAATCACGGCTATGGCGTTTAGCGCAGCTCCCGTGTATGCACCGAGCAGTAAGAAGTGAATACAGAAAAAGGATGTGCCGAATATCTGGAAAACAAGTATTCTCTTACGGTCGTTCTGCTGAAACATTAAAAACAGCATAATCGTCCCGCAAAAGCCTATTGCCATAGCGACTATATCATACAAACCCACCGTTTTGCTCGCTTTCGATATAATTTTTTTGTCTTTATACGGAGCCGTTTGGAATTATACCACATACATATTATAAAATCAAGATACAGACTATGAAACACAGCTTGCTGTAAGCAGAAATTATAACAATATCTAATTTTTCCTATTAATTTGGGGACTCAGTAATCTACTCAGTTTTATTTTTTACACTTCTGTGCAACATATCATAAGCAAACCCACATATTATTACATAAGCCGGTC
>CAZGJQ010000026.1:6462-21677 GCA_964525815.1 uncultured Oscillospiraceae bacterium | reverse complement strand
CGATTCTACGCAATACTGCCAAAGCCGGACATAACAACCCGCTGTGTGCATATCATTAAGAAAACCTTGTCCGATATATGCTTCAAATGCTTCCTTTGCGATTTGGCAGCCAAGCGCATACAGTTCGCTGTTTTTATCCGCAAAGCGGATAATAAACCCGGCGAGGCAAGCTGTGGGGTTGTAATCATTTAGGCGGTGCTTCGGCTCGTCAGAGAAGCCCCACCACGGAGCGTGTGGAAAATTGTTGTTTGACTTAATATTGGCATACCAATAACGCATATTAAAATCATTAGTGTTTTCAAGATAACGCAAAATGCCTTGTATAATCGGGTGCACAGCATCTTCAAACCCTATTTCTCGCAGAATTTCCGTAGCAACCCATGTTTGAATAGGTGAGGAGTTCGGATTCCAGGAGTCCGGCTCCAAGGCATGACCAAAACCTCCGTCATCGTTTTGGTAAGCGGCAAGTGCAGTCAGCACTGCTTCCTTCGAGCCACCCTCAAAGTGGTATTGCCACCTCGTCAAGTCGAGCGGACGGGCATTGCGGTAGATAAAGGTGCGGGCTTTATCATATGTTTGGTTCATTTTGTCACCTCCAATTTATCTAAAAGACGTATCACTCTTGAAGTGCAATCCCGCTTTCTGTCCTCAATTTTCCGCCATGAATCAGACAATGGGAAGTGAATACCGTCTTTAACGGCAGAACCCATATCCCACAGTCCGTTTTCGTCTCGCTGCCTTTTTAACCAGTCCACTACAAAGCCCAACTTTTCAGGTGCAAGAGAATAATTGGACAACAGCTCCATTGCAGTTAAATATCCGTTTGCTTCGCGCGAAGCGAATTGCTCAGGCAACGTATCCAAACAACTGTTATATATGTAAACAATGCCCCGTTGGTGTACAAGGACATAGTCAAGCATTGAGGATTCCGTTTCCCGGCTTAAAAGACCCGGCAAAAGAGCAAGCTGATAAAATACAACAAAGTCAGCCAAGCAGCCCGCTTTCGGATTCAGCTTTGTAAATTCCGATTCATAAGCCGCAACATATTCTGTGTGAGAGTATTCGCCGCTTTGAAATGCGTAAGTGATGATATTAGACCATTTTTTAGCAACATTGAGAGCAGCATTATTATCAGGGTCAAACAGGCGTATCCATACCGCAAGCATTAAATCACCATATGTTTTGGAATCGTGCTTTTTTTCATGAAAGACAGTAGGGTGCGGTTGTAAAAGATTGTGTTCCATGTAGGCAAGCGTACGGGCTATAGGTTGATCATCCTTTGTCAATCCCAGAATCCAGAGTCGTCTTAGGGCTTGTTCGGTTGTCATGGGCTGCTGCTTCGTTGGTTGACTCAATGAATGAAAATGTCCCCAAGAACCATCCTCTTGCTGAAGAGCAATAATTTGTTTCACCCATTTGTTATTAAGAGTAGACATAGATTATCCTCCCACCAAAGTCAAGAACTGCACCGCTTAAAAAGTTTGGTCGCATAATTATCTTTTTTTCGCACATACAGATAGCCACGCAGGGAGCGCAGCAAGTGGATTAGTTTTCCAGTCATATAGCTTTTTTAATTCTTCATCGGATAAACCCTTTCTGCCGCCAGATGATTCAAACCAATATGTACCGAATTCAGGGTACATTTCTTCTACATGCTCGATTGTTAATCCCGATATAATTATGGAATTAAGTAAATCTTGAATGCGCCAATGCTTATTTATCCCCAAGTCTGTGTGATCATATGGCTTATGAACATGAATAATCGATTCTTCAGCAGGATCGCCATCAGCAAATGGTCGGGTGAACGGATGTATATCGTAAAATATATACCCACCGCCACTTATCAAAACCCGAAAGATGTTCTTGAACATAGAAGACAAATCGTCAATCCAGACAAAAACACCATTGGACGTATATACGAAATTAAATACACCGTCACCGACAGTCTCAAGTGTCATCGTGTTATCAACGGAAAATTCTATATGCCATTTTTGCTTGTCTGCTATATCCTTAGCGTTTTCTATTTGTCTTTGCGAAATATCCGTTGATGTTACTTGTGCGCCAAGAAGATAGAATGCAAATGCCGCGTGATTATCTCCGCTTGATGGAATTAGGATCCTTTTGCCTTTGAAATCCCCTAGGAAACCTTTTATCATTGAAAAAGTCGTGGGATGAAAAGCACTTGCAGGATTTTGAATGATTGCGTTAATAGCCTCTTCTGTCCGATAACTGTTGTACCAAGCAGAATCAGAGGTCTTATCCCACATATCTATTATTTCTTGTTTGGTTTTTTTCATATTGTTGCTTCCTTTCTCCTTTCTCCGTCACCTCGCGGATAAACGCCGTCTTTGCTTTTATATATCCATCTCGGTCATGCTCAAAGTCCATGTGCAACTTCACTTTCAGAGCAGCATATTCAGCGGCGGTTTCGGGGTATTTTTTATATTTTGGAGAAATCATTTCTATTTCCCTCCCAATTCTGCAATGAGTTTTTGAATCCGTTTTGCTTTGGTTTCTTCCTTTTTCGCCAACTCGATTTTATTGACTTGCTCACGCTTTAAATAGTCCGGTTGCTTCAGAAAAGCCTCCAATACGCCGCCATCCTTGAGAATCGTTTCAAGATAAGCCGGAACTGTAAAAATGCGCGGTTGGTCGTCTTTTTCCAGTGTGACGTGAAGGATGTCGCCCATCTCTTTACCAACAGCACGGCGGATAAACTCGTTGTAGACAAGATAATGCCCGTTTCGGGAACCTAATAGGGTATGCTGAAACGGATACCCATCCACTGTAATTTTTACAGGGATATTGCTTTTTGCGCCAAAACACTCTTCGGCAGATTCAGGGAAATAAAAGACGCTCCATCGGATTTTACCCTCAAGCCGCTTTATTTCTGCGTCAAATTCATACATTATTATTTCAGCTCCTTTCGCATAACCAAGGTCTGATTCTGTTCTGAAGCTTTAACAAATCCTACCTTTTCATATAATCGGACGGGACCTGCGTAGTCAAATGGGTTATAGTTTTCGTGTAATGTAGGATAGCCCTCCACAAAAGTATAGCCTTGCGCTTTTGCATCGTCGCATATTCGCTTAAGCAACGCGGCAGCGATCCCCTTGCCGCGATACTCCGGGGCTATTTCAAAACAAACGATGGCTTTCGTTTTTTCTGTATTGCCAGCGCAAAGAAACGGATCCTTCATCAAACGCAGGTAGTTTTCTTTTCTGTCCGTGTTGCACCAACCTACAGCAATATTACCGTCATATGCTAAATATCCGTTAAGAAGCCCGCTGTTTATATAGTTTATCGCGCAGTCACGCATTGCTTCCTTGCCCGGTTTGTAATGCTCATCAACAGAACAGTCGCAATGAAACCAAGTACAATAACAAAACGCTCCACCCCGGTCTGTGAACGCCCGGTTATCAAAGAAGTCGAAAAAGTCGGCAGCAAATTTAGGTGTAAGAGGTTTGATTTCAAGATTCATTTTCGTATTTCCTCCGTCACTTGACACAATAATACATAAGCGTCGAAAACGTCAGCGACACACCAAGGCTGCGACACAAATCGGCCAAGGTGCTTTCATCGTCTTTGTTTGACCACTCACTTTGCTGTACGGTTTCGATTTGCGAAAAGCCCAAAGTATCAAAAGTAGCAAGTGTATCCCAAAACGCAGTCGGGAATCGTGATTTGATTGTTTTCAATGCTTCTTTTGGCAGGGTGTCTGCATAATCCTTGGTCACAAAGATTAAGTCGAACGCAAATAAACCACCCGG
This sequence comes from uncultured Oscillospiraceae bacterium, assembly GCA_964525815.1. Lineage (GTDB taxonomy): Bacteria > Bacillota > Clostridia > Oscillospirales > CAG-382 > UBA1049. The sequence goes on along the minus strand of CAZGJQ010000026.1, from coordinate 17,907 downwards.
TTTTAGCACTCGATGAATTTCTTTTAATGCCTTGTCACGATTGCCTTCAATATTGATGATAGCCGCACTACCCGATACCACATCAAGACTGTTGTCGGAAAATGGCAAGTCACAAACATCCAAAGCGGCAAACTCTACATTAGGCGGCGGATTTTCCATGTTGTCAAACAGGTTTTTCCATTCGCACAATACCGTGGGGCACAGGTCTGAAAGACAAATATGGGCAGTGTAGTCTTTCATCAAGACAGCAGGTGCGAAACCCGCCCCCGGTCCGGCACAGATTTCAAGAATCAATCCGCCATGTGCAGCAATGCGTGTCGCTTGTGCTTCGTTCCGTTTCCAACCGCCTCGTTCGATATCCTCTCGCCAGCGATAGTAAATCCATTTATCCTCAACCATCCTTTTAGCATAATCCACATTGTAGTCTCGTTCTTCCTTTGGAACAAAGTATGGAAAACCATCAACGACAAAAGATTTATTGTAGAGCGGTACAAAGACAGATTCCTTATTGCTAATCATATTGCATCAACCTTCCTTGCCGCGAATATCACGGCAAACTCCGTTTCAAACTGCCGTTCGATTAGAAATCCAGCTTTGGTTAGCAGTTCGTGGGTCTCCTTTGGCGTGTCCGGAAACACAGGAATACGCCGAGTTCCATAGTCAATCTCAGTCTGCTGGTTTTTATCAATCGACAGCACAAACCGCCCACCTGTGGCTAACAGATCTAGCGCCTTTTGAATTGCTGCTTGCTTGTCCTTTATGTGCATAAAGGTAAGCGACGAATAAATAACATCAAAAGTTTTATTAAATTGATATGTGAGGTAATCACCGCATATCAAGCTAACATTCGGAAAACTTTGTAGATTCACCTTTGCCCGCTCAATTGTTTTCGGTGAAATGTCAATACCGTCAATCCGGGCACAGATGTGCTTCCAAAATGACTAATCCGCGCGATGTTTTCCTTGCCGATAATGCTCTCTATAAGCTCTTTTTCCTTGATGTAATTAACCTTCCATTCGGGATTGTGCTCGGTCAATATAACAGGAAACAGCTTTGAGAGCTCATAGGGAGTAATTCCTAAAGAGCTCTGTTCTCTTTTCACTTTATATCCAGAGAAAAGCCTTTTTTTATTGTCAGGTATTCGATAAAGTCCAGCGATTCAGACACTCTGTCCAGAACCACTCCCCCAAGGTTCTCCTGCGCATATTCCCGTGCCTGGTCTATTCCGTTTTCGTCCGTTTCGGAGAGCAGTGCTTTCAGCTCGTTAAGCTTGTCGTCAAAGCCGTCCGAGAACGGAATATATATATCGTCTATCCTTCTTATAAGGTCGTTTACCGCAACCGAGAACGCCTCTTCCGAATCGGTGGTTACCGCTTCCCGCTTGAAAATGCCTTCCCTGACATAAACGTTGTAATATTTGTTTATAACCGAATCCAGCGTAAAGAAGCAGATTCCGGCGTTGTTCCTGCGGGCATATTGCGCTTCCTGCAGAATAGTGTCTACTGTGTAAAATTCGAAAGTTCCCAGTCCCATGCTCAGATATGCCTTGTCGGCGGTTGCCGCAATCGCACGCTTTCCATACTTATCGAAGGAGGATATGGAGGGTGTGTACAGCATCGGAAAAAGCCCGTCTATATATCCACCTTCAACCCAGCTCCGTGCATCCTGGAATATGGAGGTGGTCATTTCCTCCATTCCCGCAAACACCGCAGCGGTTACAAGTATGGAGCTGTCTATCTTTTTAACCTCAATTGTGCACTCCTTAACAAATGAGGAAATCACATCACAGCGGAACCGGCACCACTCCTCCCAGAGCGAATGGGATTCGGTTATACTGACGGGGTCGACATTTGTGCCGTGCTTCTCCTGAAAGGCTTCTTTCAGCCCATCGTTATAGCCGAAATCTCCGGTATCCGGGTGGGGCTGCGGAAAGCGTATGTAGTCGTAGTGAATTCCGTCCACATCATATCTCTCGGCAACCTCCCTGAACACTTTTATCACATATTCCCGAACCTCGGGGTTGTGCGGGTCGAGAGTATAGAACTCTCCGTCACCGTTTATGCAGTAATTATAACCGGTTCTGGAAAGGGTTACCCAGCCCTCTCTCTGCGTGGGATGATCCTCGGGATAATTGCCTTTCCGTCCGCCCGCCATAAATACCGAGAAGCTGGAATGCACCTTAAGCCCGTATTCATGACCGATTCTGACAAACGCCTCAAGCGGGTCAAAATCTATAAAGTTAGGATGAATTAATACATCGTCAAGCTCAGAATGGTAATATGCGTATCCGTTTGCCCAGGTGTCTATTATGATATAGTTCAATCCAAGGCTGACGGCGGATTCAACCGTTTGTCTTACCTGCTCTTCGTTCTTCTCGGACAGAACATGCCAAGCCCCTCTGTCCTCTACCGCAACGGATGGTATAATAAGGTTATAGAGCTGACGGATTCCTTCAATTACCGTTGAACGAGCGGCAGTAAGGTCGGATGGCGCTGCGCTGCCTGCTCTTTCCGCAGCCTGCTCCAGCTCCTTAATCAAATCGCCAACCGCCTTGTGGTCAATGTCCATTAGCTGTGAATACGCATTTTCTGCTCCTCCCTTGATCAGCTCCAGCCTTTTAAGAGAAAAAGCAAACTCGTCCATAGGAGTATATACCACCGTAAAGGTCATTGCATCCTTGTCCAAATATACAGAGGCGTCCGGTTTATAAAGCTCGGTAAGCCTGAAGAAGGGTGTTCTCGGACCGGATAAAACAAACCCGCCCTCCGGAATAGCAGCGTTTCCATCGCCGCTGTCCCCTATAATTCTGCCGTCTTTGTCAACAATAATCTCATAACCCCATTCATTGGTGCGGGTGCTTCTTCCGTAATTGGTGTCATATAGTATTACCTGCTCGGCGGGTCTGGCGGTGTTGTGTGCATGGTATGGAGCCGTTTCCGCAACATAGATGTTTTGAGCGGCTTTTATCTCAACCCTGTCCCCGATTTTTACATTTCTGAGAACCCTGTATTCCGGGGTTTCCATTAAGGTGCTGATAACAAACCCGTCCTCCGGAATAACTGCGTTTCCGCTGTTTTCCTGCGCAGGCTCGGTGATAGCGGTCACTACTCCGCCGCTAACCGTGTATTCATATCCCCACTCGTTGGTTTTGGTGCTCCCAAATCCGTTGTCGGGGGTAAACAAAACGGTCATTCCCGCATACCGGGTACTGTTGAGGGCGTTAATACCAATCTCCTTGTCCCCTATGGTTACGGTAAACAGAGAGCTCTTCTTTATTTTGAGATAATTATCGGACGCTTCCTGTCCGACCTCTATTTCGTCCGCAGCCCCGATAACACTCTCCCCGTAGAAGCACAAGAGATACCCGTCCGTTCCGGGTATGGCTGCCTTTTCGTTTTCCTGTCCCTTATAGACAACCCTGCCGTTTACTACAGCAGCCTCAATAAAGGGCTTCTGCCCAAGCTGTGTATAGCCATGCTCATATTCGGAATCGAAGAGATAAATGCCTTCGTAGTCCGTTTCGACATTAAATGCGTTTACCTTATCACCCTTAACCTTTAGTAATGTGCTGCCTATTCTGACCGAGGGGCGGTATGCCTCGGTCGAAACCGTGTTAAGCCTGTCAAGCCTTACTTCCTTGTTTATCGTATAAACCGTTTTGGCAAAGGCTATATAATAATCTCCTATGAATATAAGGTAGCTGCCGCTGTTAGCGGCTATGCTTTTTATATCGGTGGAGGTAACCTTGAAATTGTTAAGACTCGCTTTTTCCAAGGCGATGCAATAGGCTCTGTCCGGAATCGTCAGAGTCCTTTCATAATCGCTGTTTATATAAACAACACAATCCTCCTCGGGAAGGTCTATAACCGGGTTTTGCAGCCTGATTCCAAGGGTTTTTTCCGGTTCTCCGTTAATCGAAACGGTGCCGAAATCCAGCATCTCGTCCTCCGGCGTCTTAAAGTCCTCGTATGTATATCTCATTTCGCTTTCTTCTCCGCCCGTTAATTTTGTACAGCCTGTCGTAGCAAGAACAACGGCTAAAAATAATATTAATAATAATTTGTGCTTTTTCAATTGTTTGATTATCTCCTTTTTATTAAAATAAGAAGCGGTTATAACAAGGTAAATATATCAAATATTTGTTAATTTGTCAATGGAATTATAATCTCATCCCACAAGACCCGAATCAATAGCGGTTTGCAAAAAGCCCTTGACAAAAAAAGGTGTGTTCTATATAATACTTATGTATTTTATTATTATAAAATAATCAGAAAGAACCTTACCGGCTCTGTTTATGCTCAAAGCAACAAGGCATAATTGACCCGGCTTTTTTTATAAAAAACCTTAGGAGATGTTACAATGAAAATAGCTTTTTCCACACTTGCTTGTCCGAATGCAAGCTTCCCGGACATATCTGCCATGGCAACAGACTTAGGCTTTGACGGAATAGAGATTAGGGGGCTGGGGCTTGATATTTTTGACGGCAGAACCATGCCCTTTTCATCCCGGCAGCTTCCGCAGACGGTCGGCAAGCTTGGTGCTTTGGGGCTGGAGATTTCCTGCCTTTCCTCGGGCTGTTGTCTTAAGTTTGCGGACAAGCGGGAGGAGAATATAAACGAGATAAAGAGGTATATTGAGCTTGCGAGCGCACTCGGAACGCGCTTTGTAAGGGTTTTGGGCGATCTTACCCCCGCACCCGACAGCGATGCAAATGTGAGCGTTGACGATGACGAGGTCTTTTCTCAGCTAAGCGAGCTTGTACCTTTTGCCGAGAAAAACGGGGTAACCTTGCTTGTGGAAACAAACGGCGTTTATTGCGATACAACCCGCTTAAAGGCGTTGCTTGACCGTTTTAAAAGTGATTCTGTAGCTGCGCTCTGGGATGTGCATCATCCGTACAGATACGGCGGAGAGGAGCCGGAAAAAACGGTTCAGACGCTTGGAATCTATATAAAATATGTCCATGTAAAGGACAGCACCATTATTGACGGAAAGGTGAAATACCGCCTTATGGGTGAGGGAGATCTGCCTATGGACGATATTCTGCTTGCTCTTAAATCAATAAATTATTCGGGATATATTACACTCGAGTGGGTAAAACGCTGGGCTCCCGACCTTGAGGATGCGGGCGTTGTGTTCCCGCAGTATGTAAATTATATGTCTCAGTTCACCGGCAAGGGAAAAAGCACCGGAGCTCTTATAGACAATATGCGGGGTGACGGAAAATACATTTGGGAGAAGAACACGCTTATCGACCTTACCTTTCCACAGGTGCTGGACAGGGTATGCGAGGCGTTCCCAAAGCAATACGCCTTCCGCTACACAACCTATGATTACACCCGCACCTATACACAGTTTAGGGATGATGTTGACCGCTTCGCAAGAACGTTGATTTCTCTCGGAGTAAAAAGAGGCGACCATGTTTCCATATGGGCGACCAATGTTCCGCAGTGGTTTGTCACCTTCTGGGCGACAACAAAAATCGGAGCAGTTCTGGTTACCGTAAACACCGCGTACAAGATATATGAGGCGGAGTATCTTCTCAGGCAGTCGGACACCCATACCCTTGTCATGATTGAAGGCTACAAGGACAGCAATTATCTTGAGATTATGAAGGAGCTATGCCCCGAGCTGGAAACCGCGGAGCCGGGTAAGCCACTATACACAAAGCGTCTGCCCTTCCTGCGCAATATTATTACTGTAGACTGTTCGCTTAAGGGCTGCCTTACCTGGGAGGATGCACTGGAATATGCGGAGAGAACCCCGGTAGAGGAGGTTCACCGCCGTGCCGCCGCAATAAACATGCACGACGTCTGCAATATGCAGTATACCTCGGGCACAACCGGCTTCCCCAAGGGAGTTATGCTTACCCATTACAATGTTATAAACAACGGCAAGACCATCGGTGACGGAATGGATCTGTCCACCGCCGACAGGATGATGATACAGGTTCCCATGTTCCATTGCTTTGGTATGGTGCTGGCAATGACCGCCTCCATGACACACGGCACGACCATGTCTCCGCTCGCATACTTCCAGCCCAAATTGGCGTTGGAGTGCATTACAAAAGAAAAAATCACCGCTTTTCACGGTGTTCCGACAATGTTTATTGCTCTTTTAGAGCATGCGGATTTTGCACAAACCGACTTTTCTCACCTGCGTACCGGAATCATGGCAGGCTCCCCCTGCCCGGTCAAGGTTATGCAGGATGTGCTTGAAAAGATGAATATGAACGAGGTTACCATTGTTTACGGACAGACCGAGGCTTCCCCCGGCTGCACCATGAGCCTTACCACCGACAGCATTGAGGTACGGGTAAGCACGGTAGGCGGGGCTATGTACGGCATTGAATGCAAGATTGTGGATCCCGAGACCGGAAAGGATCTGCCCGACGATACCGACGGTGAGTTTGTGGCAAGAGGCTACAACATAATGAAGGGCTATTACAAAATGCCGCAGGCTACCGCAAATGCAATAGATGCCGACGGCTGGCTGCATACCGGCGACCTTGCCCGCAGGGATCCCGCAGGCAACTACAAGATAACCGGACGAATCAAGGACATGATAATCCGGGGCGGCGAGAACATTTATCCCAAGGAGATAGAGGACTTTATTTATACTCATCCCAAGATAAAGGATGTTCAGGTTATAGGCGTTCCCGACAAGCAGTACGGCGAGGAGATTATGGCCTGTGTCATACTTAAGGAGGGGCAGGAGCTGACCGCCGACCAGCTTAAGGACTATATCCGCGCTCATATGGCCAAGCACAAGACCCCACGTTATATCGATTTTGTAACCGAGTTCCCCATGAATGCGGCGGGCAAGATACTCAAGTACAAGATGCGGGAAGCGGCGGTGGAAAAGCTGGGATTGCAGGCAGAAAGCAAGATAGTAACAGCGTAGCATGCGGAACAGGTTCCGCTTACAAAAAACTGCTTTGCGGCATGCAGCATTACCGCAAGCTCCTTACGGAGCACCGCAGTTTTTCACTGTGCACCAATGTTTAATATTTTAAAGGAACACTTTATGAAATTCTTAATTATCAACGGACCGAATCTGAATATGCTGGGGATAAGGGAGCCGCAGATTTACGGCAGCAGGACCTATGCCGACCTATGCGGATATATAGAAAGCATCTGCGTCGAAAACGGTGTTGAGGTCAAGATTTTCCAATCCAACAGCGAGGGCGCTATAGTGGACGAGATACAGGCCGCCTACGGTGTTTTTAACGGCTTAATCATCAACCCCGCCGCCTATACGCATACCAGCATAGCTATTCCGGATGCGATTAAATCGGTGTGCATTCCAGCCGTGGAGGTGCATATCTCGGACATAACAAATAGAGAAAAGTACAGACAGCATTCCTATACCAGTCAAGCGTGTATAGCTACAATAATCGGTTTGGGCTTTGACAGCTACAAGGAAGCCGTGATTAAGCTGAAGGAGTTTATAAATGCAAAGAATAGCTCAGTTCTTTAAGGTAAGCCAAGCGCTTTTTCCGCATATAGAGCACTACGGGGAAATTAAGCTGCCAAAACGGGCAACAACAGGCTCTGCGGGCTATGATTTCTATTCTCCATATGATATTGAGCTTGCGCCCGGGCAAACCGAGACCGTCGCAACGGGTATCCGTGCAAAGATTGACGACGGCTGGGTGCTTATGCTCTTTCCCCGTTCGGGTCTGGGCTTCAAATACCGCCTTACCTTCAACAATACGGTGGGTATAATAGATTCGGATTACTACTATTCGGACAACCAGGGGCATATTCATATAAAGCTGACCAACGGCGAAAAGCCGCTTATAATAAAAAAAGGAGAAGCGTTTGCGCAGGGCGTGTTCGTTCCGTACGGTATAACAGCGGACGACAATGCCGACGGAATACGCAACGGCGGCTTTGGCAGCACGGATAAAAGATAATTAACATTGTGCAACGGCACACTCCGAGAACTTATACTTATAAGAGGAGCATAAATGTGGAAATACTTATTGTTCTGGGTGTGGTGTTTATTATCACTCAATTTCTGTTTCTAAGAAGCGGGAGTAAGATTATTGGGATAGTATTACCGGCTATATGGTTTACCGTAAGTCTGGGTCTTGTTATAACAGTTTCATATACCTCTTTGTTATTGCTATCAGGCGAATTTACGGTAAAGTTCATTTGGAGAGTGCTTATCACTCTTGCAGAATTGAACCTTCCTACATATATTATGCTTACCATGCTGTTTATTAAGAGCAGAAAAGAAAAGCACAAGAACAATACTGACGTATTCTTTATTTAATACAGATATAAAAGACGGCCAAACGGCCGTCTTTAATCTTTTATAATTTTAGATGCGAAAATTACTTAATAACCATATACATCGCAATATTGCTTTTTTCGGGATTCTGAGGAACTGCCAGTCTGCCCGCCTCAACCTCATCATGTACCGTCATCATCCTTATACCGAAAAAGAACATTGAGGCGCAATAATCCAGCTGCTCATGCAAAACAGGATTGCTGTAAGCCTTGAGAATAGCTTTTATCTGCGAATAAAGCTCTTTTAGCTTTTTGTTCAAGTCGGCATACAACGGGTGCGACCTTAATATTTCTTCAAAGTGCTTCAACTGTTCTTTACAGAACACGGCTATATCAGGAACAATTCTGCCACTCTTATCCGTATGCGCAAACCTGTTTTCAATACCTTTCCATATATCTTTTTCTGCTTCTGTCAGCGAGGAAAATCCGCGATCTTTTTTTATAACATCACCGAGCAGAAGTGCCTGTGAGTAATTCATTTCACCCGCTCTCTCCCACAGATTATAGTCGCCTATCTTATAAGCCCAGAACATTGCCTTTTTGTGGTTTCCGTTTCCGTTGTGCCCCATTGATATGTTTTCTTTTATATCATCTTGCGTTTCATAGCCGATAAAGCCCCAGTTGCCCCCGTCCGGACGCTCGAATCCTTGGTTAACGGCCTCCATGCTAACCAACAGGTCAATGCTTTTCAGCAATATCATCCACTTGAATTCAACATCGCCCATTCCGTTGCGCATTATATTAAGCGTTTTGATCTGTCCGAATGAATCGGTAATGATTCTGTCAAGCAGTTCGGAACGCTCTTTAGAATATAGACGTAATGCCTGATAAACAGCAATCTGACAATCCTTGTCGGCTATAAAAAAGTTGGTTATATACTTGTTTTCCTCTGTTTTTTTAAGTAAAGCCGCTTCGGTAAGAAGAGCCACCTCCTCTTCCATATAGGGCATGGCTATTCCGAGCTCAATGGATAGTTCCTCGACAGTGCTGGGGTTGTTATGTGCCTGCAGGATTATGTTTTTAGGAATTTTTCTTTTTACCGCCCTCCAGGGAAGCCCGCTGGGCTGGTTGCCGCTTGCGGCAAAGGTAACCTCCTCGGGCTTGTAGCTTTTTATACCGAATTCTCTCGCCATTTCAATACCTTCTTTAAGTAGTTTTCTTGCTTTGAAAAGCCTGGTTTTTACCGTCCCTTCGGGGATACGGAGTGAAAGTGCAATGTCCTTTACCTTTTTGTTTTCAATGTAATAAGCAATGACAATATTACGGTAATCCGAAGTGATAAAAGCAAGTTCCCGCCTAAGCAGCCATACTTCCTCGCTGTGCAGGTATTGCTCTTCCAAGGAAAGATTACCGGTAACATCCAGCCCGTCAAAATCGGCTCCGGAAACCGCTTTTGTCCGAAAGTGTTTTCCCGCTGTCCAGGCGCAATAACGGTTGCGTGCTATCTTCCATACCCATGCTGAAAAATTTGCCGGGACATTGCCTTTTCTAAGCTGACTTAAAATACAGATAGCCGTATCCGAGGTCAAATCCTCCGCTTCCACCGTTCCTCCCGTCTTTTTTAGAAAAAAGTAAAACAGCTTTTGCATATATTCATTTGTAAAGACCTGCGCCAGCTTTTCAGTCTGCCTGTCTGTAACGGACATTATCTTTGTACCCTCTCTTGAATAAAATGAAGCTTCATTAACCGAAACGCTCTCCCTTAGAGGGGTTCCTGCACAGGGAGAGGCTTCGCTTATATAGTGTAGCAAAAACTAATTCGGTTTTTATAAATATCAAATTCAAATCAAAAAAGCCTATTGACCGAGGCTTTTTAACACTATTTAGTCCTGTACAAGTACCCTTTTTTGCTCCTACCCATTCTTTCCACAACCCCTACTGAGAAAAGCACATTAAGAGCGGTGGTTGCCGAATACCTGTTAAGCCCGGTCGCCTTTGCGTAGTCTGCCGAGCAGAAGGGTATAGGCAGTAAATCAGGTATAAGCTTTTTGTAATCATCGGGGCAATCAATATGTATTTCCTCGACCAAAGCAACGGGGATACGCTCACAGCGTGTGGAGCCCTTCTTTTTGTCCCTGCTCCAGCCGTCAAGAAAGCGGTATTCCTCCATGTCCAGCATAACCAGCCGCAATCTCAGATTGGGGTTGTTCAGAAACTGCTTAATTCTATACAGCTCAAAAAAAGCCTGATAGGGACTCCCTTTTTTGGGGCTTTTTCGCTTTTTTGTGGTTTCTCCGGTGTCCTTATCCACCCAGAGCAGCCATTTTGTTGCGGGCATGGGGAATACAATGGTAACGATATGCTCTTGCATAAAGAACTCCAGCTTTTTGCGAAGCTGATTGAAGCTGCGGGTCTGAATTTCGGTTATCCCGTTATGGTTGTATATATCCGCAACAAAGGAGCCGACCGAAATCTCCTGCTTACCCTCGTCCGGCTCTATGTAGTTCTTCAGTATGCAGTGCAGAGTTTTCTCCTTGTATGTGCCTATTCCGTCTTGGTTTACGCCGGACGAAAGGCATTTATCGCAAGCCAACGCAAAAGCTTCTCTGTCAATCATTTTTACTCCGTTATTTATTGATTTCTAAGTATTTTTATGGTATTATTTCTATATTAAATATTGTTGGGAGGGTAATTGCGGTGGATATAACCTGCACGGAGGACGCTAAAAAGGTTCAGTCAAAAAAAGAAGAAACGGCTATAATTTCATTTGCTGGGTTTCTTTTTTTCGGCTCAACGATGTTGATTTGTATGTTCTTATCCATAGAGGTTTTGCGGCAAAACGGCAGGTACCTTTATTTGCTGTTGGGAGCACTCTTCACAGCGACGGTTTACTTTACAAAAATATATAAGCTGCTGCAGCCCAAGGAAATTACAGGGGTTATAGTAGATTCGCATATACGGGCGCTCAATTCCAGAACACATCCCGGTGCAGATAATCCATACTCCACACGCATAACATCCGAAATTGAGCTTAGCATAAAAACCGATGACGGAAGGTTTTTGCTGGAAACATATCCGTACACAGGCAGTAACAGGGAGCTTGCTACCGGAGACTGTATAACGATTTTCAGGTTTATTGACAATCCAGTAAAGCTGAATCGTCCTTGATGTGGTATAAACACTATATTTATTGAGGGAGGTATGGAGA
>CAZGJQ010000026.1:0-6362 GCA_964525815.1 uncultured Oscillospiraceae bacterium | reverse complement strand
ACCTGCCGATGCGAACTCTGTTCCGGCTTATGCTTATCTCCTTCTCCCGCCTAACGAAATAAAATAAAAAAGCTGTACAATGGAGGTCAGCATTGCGGCGACATAGGTCAACGCGGCGGCGGAGAGTACCTTTTTTGCTCCTGTTAATTCGCTTTTATCCAAGGTTTGGGTGGCTTCAAGTATTTCCACCGCTCTTCTGGAGGCGTTGAACTCCACCGGGAGCGTTACAAGCTGAAAAACCGCTACCGTACCGAACAGAATAACCCCGAGCCAAAAGAGCTGAAGCATACTGAATATCAATCCGACCATTATCAGCAAAAACGAATATCTTGCGCCGATATTGCAAACCGGAATTATCGCTGTTCTGAGCTTGATAAAGGCGTATCCCGTTTTATGCTGAACGGCGTGTCCCGCCTCATGTGCGGCGATTCCGATAGCGGCAATGGAAGCAGAGCCGAAAACCGGCTCGGAAAGTCTTATAGTATTGTCTCTCGGGTCAAAGTGGTCGGTGAGCTCACCCTTGATTTGCAAAACGGTAACATCACTCAGCCCGTTTCGGTCTAAAATCAGCCTTGCCGCTTCTCTGCCCGTAATCCCTCTTTTTGAAGCCACCTTGCTGTATTTTTTGAAGGATGAGGAGACCTTGTACCTTGCCCAGAAGGACAAAAGCAGCACAGGCAGCATATACATTAAATAAACGGGGTCAAACAACATAACACTATCACTCCTCTTGATAGTATTTGTTGTTTTTTGTTTAAAATTCTTTCTTGATGCTTCTGGCAAAAAGTCCCTTCATTGTTTCGGCGGCATCCTTTTTTTCATATAAAACAGCATATACAGCGGAGCAAATAGGCAGCTCTACATTGTTTTGGGCGGCAAGAGAGACCAATGCTTTCACCGCATAACAGCCCTCCGCAAGCTTGTCGAAGCGCTCCCCTTTTACAAACGCCTCACCGTATCTGCGGTTATGGCTGTGAGGCGAGAAAAGGGTTGCCTCGTAATCGCCGAGGTGGCACAAGCCGTATGCTGAGAGCTGATTGCCGCCCAGAGCGGTGATGAGACGAGCTATCTCCCTTGTTCCTCTCGACATAAGCCCGCCTTTAAGCGAGGTCAGTCCCATGCCATCCAGCATTCCGGCGGCTATTCCGATAACATTCTTTGCCGCCGCTCCTATTTCGTTTCCGATTAGGTCGTTTCCGTAGTAGAAACGGATCAAATCGCTGGAAAATGTCTCGGCGAGCAGCTCCTTGACCTCGCCTCTCTCGCTGTCTATAACCATGCAGTTCGGAATTCCTTTGCGGAAATCCTCGACATGCCCCGGTCCGAGCCAGACGGCAACCCGGCTGTCCCTGTCAATATATTCGCTGACAACTTCGCTCAGCCGCTTGTTGCTGCCTGTTTCCAACCCCTTCATACACAGAACAAAAATCCTGTTTGCAAAGCCAACCCCCTTAAGCTCCCGCATTAGGCTGCGCAGACCCTGGGAATTTATCGCTATTATAATAATTTCGCTCCTCAGTGCCCTTTTTATATCCGAGCCTGTCTCGGTGTTTGTAATCGCTTGATTTTTCAATATTTTTAGTCGGGTGGAGCCTTCTCTTCCATATAGATAAACATTGTTTCCGCATCTTCCGAGATACCAGGCAAGAAAAGCACCCCATCTACCGCAGCCCATAACGGTTATATCCAAATTTATACACCTCTTATCGAATTAATTCTATCATACATACATATTACCGTCAACCGTAAAGCTCTTCTTTTTATGTAAAAAAACACCTCAGAATATTCCGAGGTGTTTTTTCGGGATGCCGAATATGTCTTATTTAATTATGTCTTTAAGCTTAATGATTATAGGAGATGCCGCAAGGGTCGTGACCGCCTCCGGACCCATATAGGTGATATTATACCCTATTGAATATATCCATGGTCCGACAGTCAGAATCCAGTCGCCTTCATCGGCTACTGCTTTTGAAGCTTCATACCATAAAAGCGAACCTACAACCACATGACATGCGTATCTGATAAAAAGCACCATAAATGTACCGGCTATAATACTTACAAACAGCTTCTTTCCTTTATACGTGTCTTTGTAAAAAACAGCTGCCAATCCAAGCAAAGTAAACGGTAAAATGAAATCAAGGGTTATGATTCCCAGCACTCCAAGCGGCGTCGGAATGTAACCGATGTAGTTGGCTCCCTGTATAAGCTGAATAACGGAATAAATAAATCCCGACCGCAGACCTGAAGAAATTCCGTATCTGAATGAAATTAATATAATCGGCAGCATCGATAAAGGCGTTATGGAACCCCCAAACGGAAAACTGATTTTTATAAATGATAAAACCGTTGCAAGAGCAATAAGAATGGCACATTCCACCAAGACCTTTAAATTTTTGTTCTGCATAAACTCCTCCTCAAAATAATTAAAGACTGTACCGGAAACGGTACAGCCCAAAATGGTTACTGCAGTTATGTTTCCTCCGGCGGCATTACCCGCATCAGGTTCCTTGGGTATAATCTCAGCCGATCTCTCAGCACCCCATTATTTTGCCCGCATAGCCTTTTCGTAAACATAAGCCGACGCAAGCTCTTTATTAAGATATATCTTAACTTTATTATAGCACAAAAACGGTGTTTGTCAAGCCCTTTATTCCAAATCGCTGTACTCCTCTATATTGGGAACAGCTATCTCCACTCCGTCTCCGAAATCATTATAGCTTACTTTTATTCTTACGGTAAGCTCCAGCATATAATCCTCCTCCGGACGCGTGTAGCCCGGAGTATAGGGCGGAGTTTCATACAGAAACACTGTAAACACCGTCTGCATGGAGGCAAGAACGGGCGCTCCCTCCCTGTCCGAAACCGTATATTCAACCTTTATTTCACCGAACCTGGTTTTTTCGGTCTGAGGAACGTTTATCTTAGCGAGGGAATAAATTCCCTCTCCCAAAAGGGTGAGCAGCTCCTCGTCATAACCGCTTTTTACGGTGAAGCTGTAAAGCGTACCCCTGATATTCTCGCTTTGCTTGAGCTTTTTTATATCCTTATACTCAAAATTAATAGGCTGCGCAAAGTACAAATACCCAAACAGCTCCTGCGCTTCCATCGGATACCTGCTCTTTCGCTCCTCTGTTTGGGTATAAACATATCCGTCATAATACATCTCGGAAAGTGAGCCGGACGAGCCTAAATACATCTCTACGAGCTGTGAGTTCATAAGCTGCTCTTCCCTGTCAAGAGAATAACTGCCCTGAAGAAAAAGCAGGGTTGCGGCTCTGTTTTCAAAGGTCATTTCGGCTATAAAATCCGCTTTGCTGCGTTGGAGATTGTTTGTGTTTTCGACCGCCTCCCGCAGAACGGCATACTCCTCGCTTCGGTTACAGCCGAAAAGAATCAAGCTTAGAGCAATCAGCAGAAGCGGAGCGAGTCTTTTCATCTGCCCGGTATCTCCTTGCCCGCAAGCAGCAGCCCAACATTGTTCTTGATTGTGTTTATCTCGTCCACCAGAACATAGTATCTGCCCTCTCCGTCAATGGTGTAAAACGCCTTGCTGGTGGTTACCCTGTAGAAAACGATTTCGGGCGACCTTGAGACGCTGTCCACCTTTATTCTGAGCATTTCGGAGGGGGTTCCGTCTCCCTGCTCGTATTCTCCCTTAAGGTTAATCCTTATAATGGAGATATAGAGCCTTCTGAAGGTCTGCAGGTCCACCTCCCTGCCGTTTATCGTAACTTGCTCCAGCTTATTGCTGTCATCCTTGTGGAAATCAAACTTATACTCCTCACCGTCAAAGGTCAGGGTGAGCGTATCGATATGGTCAATAAACATGGAGAGCAGATACTGCTCAAAGTAATCCACAATATCCCATTCCAGCCACTCGGCTGTTTCGGTACTAACCTCCGCAATAATATCCGTGCTGATTTTTGTTTCCTTACCGTCGCTTTCCATGACTATTATAGAATAGCAGTAATAATTGCCGTTCTCGTTTATATCGCTGAAGTATAGGCTTGTGGTTCCCCCGTATATCTCGAACGAAACCGTCCTTGCCGGATTGTCCAGCCCGTATTTTTTAAGCTTTTCCTCGTTCAGCGTATCCGCATCGCCGAACTTGGTGGTGATCCCGTAATCCACAACTCGGTCTCCCACAAGAGTGGCAATGGAGGTTATAAACTTATCCTGAAACATGGTGCTGGGATATATATGATTCCTTCCCTGAGGTATATATTCACCCGGAGAGAGCAGTCTGTAGCCGCCTATCATTCCGTCCACAGGCTGAGCATCCCGCTCACCCGAAAAAACGGTTACTTCATCCAGAACCACGTATTTTCCGCTTTCCGTTCCAAAATGCAGCCTAAGGCTGATTACCGGCTCCTCGCTGACAAAGCTCAGCTTGTAGGTCTTTAGCTCTCTGTTGCTCTGAGAGAAGCTGATGCTTTCCGTTTCCGCCTCAATAAAGCTGTACCCATCCGTTGAATAGGTTATATACGCTTTGTCGGGTAAAATGGCGGCGTTGGCGTCATCCCGCAGCAGCCCGAAGGATACGGTATAATCCCCGTCCTCCTGATAAACGGCAAGGGGCAGCTCAAGATAAACATCCCTGCTGTCAGAGCTGGTAAAGCCCGCAAGCTTTGTCTGCTCTGTCCAGTTTTTGTACTCCTCGTTCAGCTTTACCTTATCGGTGAGGGTTTCGCTCGTGTTTGTATCCGCATATGGTCTGAAATTGCTCGAAAACAGCATGCGGGAATATACCCTTGCTCTGAGTGTGTATTCATCCCCGAAGTTAAGTCTTATATTATCAACCGCAAACAAGTCCTCTTGATTTTGAACCCCCAACGCCAGCTGCGCCGTAAGATACGCCGTTGCCGAACCGAGTACAGAGGACTCAAAGTCCGAGGCTGCCGGTAGAATGTAAACAAAATCCTTTGTGTGGTACTTGGCGTAATAGCCCTGATTGTCCGGGGTCTTTCCTCCTATAAGAATTTTGTGCATTTCTTGGTCTACGGTTATTACGGTTATCACCGCGGTTGCGTTTTCCTCACTGTCCAAATTATATTCGGACAGCTCCAGCGGCTCCCTGACCTTGCCCGTCGCAAGCACATAGGTTGAATTAACCATCAGTGTGGACAGCATCTCGGCATCATAACCGACAAGCTCGGCTCCCTCAAAATAGAACTTATCGTCCGTTCCCCTGTAGACCTTGTAGCTGTCCTCCTGGTTGGTTATCAGTATCGCCAATACGTCCGCACGGGTTATTCTCGGGTACATAAAGGGTCTGCCCGAAACAACGGTATCGCCGTCTGTATCAAAGCCCGGAAGTGCGCGCAGCTCTATATCCATATAGGTTCTTATACCGCATATATGAAGTATTGCATTTGTATACAGCCGTTCCCCGTCAAAGGCGTACCTGGTACCGTCCTCGTGCGACTTGTATATATCCTCGTAGGAAATCTGCTGCCGCTCGTTTCCTTTTTTTATAACAATACCGTTATACTCGGCGTCCGGGTCAAATCCGACACTAATTCTTTTATTTATTTCGGCATAGGAAAGAGCAAACAAATACGCTCTGTTCTTGCTTTCGTCTCTCTTTATGTCGGTCTCCGAATCCCCCGAGAAGACAATCTCTATCTCCTCCTCTATCTTTTCCATTTCCTTGATAACCTCGTCGGTCAGGATATAAAACGGATCAGGCTCCTCAAAGCTGTCGTCCTTTATAAAGAATTCGTATATGCCGAACAGGAGCAGAGCCGAAACAAGAACCGCTCCCACTATGATAAGTTGCCTCTTCATTACAAATGTCTCCTCTTTAAGAACACACCAAGCCCTAAGACTATGATAATCAGCGGGAAAACACCGGACACAAACCAGGTAAGGGTGTTTGCCGTGCCGATTTCTATGGTCAGACCCTCCTTGACAAAGGGCTTGTATTTTATATCCGGAGAAACCCTCTCCGTGCTCATAACCCTCGTTGCTCCCAATACAACCTTGCTGTTGCCGAATCCGCTTCCCAAAAAGGTGTCGGAGGCAAAGCCGGATGAGGAAACGAGCATTACATACTGGTATCTTATTGCGTTGTTCTCGCCGTAATCATGATATGTGGAGAGCAGCATGAGCGGGAACTCGCCGGTTACCGATGACTCCGCATCCTCCTCGGTATAAATGGAGCGGGCGGAGCTATAGGTTTTTAGCACCGGCTCTATCCTTACTCCTGTTTTTGCTTTACCCTCGTCCGAGAACAGCTCCACGGCGTTTCTGAACACCGTTCTTGCGCCTTCGGAGGAGGCTATTTTATGAATGTTGTATGCGGCCGAGCTGTCTCCCGTTCCCACATACTGTCCCACAACGGAATAACCGTCGTTACCCCC
>CAZGJQ010000025.1:0-24013 GCA_964525815.1 uncultured Oscillospiraceae bacterium | reverse complement strand
TGGAGACCCTCCTTTCGATAGGTTAGCCCCGCCACTTTTAAAGGTGCGGGGCATTTTTTATAAGTTCTGTTATTCTATATCCGAACTGTTCGTCCGTGACAAGTCTTAAGCGTTTTGCGTCCTCTATTTTTTAATCCGGATATATGATATGTGTTCACCCTTACCTTTATATGTATTTGGGCATACTATTATACCGTCCAGCGATAGCCGCATTTGAAGAGCAGAGCAAAACGGAAATTTTAACAATTAAAAATTAGATGCATATCTTAAAAGCGAGGTGATTTTATGTCGGTGGTTAAGGATTATTATATAGGAAATACAAGGATCAGGATACACGATGATTATTGTGTAAAGACCCAGGAGGAGATTGATTCAATCCTAAAACGCATCGGAAGTATTTACGCAGATTATCTGACCAGAAAGCTGATAGAGGAAGGTAAAAAAGAAAGAAAAGAAAAGAACGGGTAAACCTTGGTAAACTACAGCTGAAAAAGCAGGGTTTTTCTATATATATTACCTACATAGAGCTTTTCATTTATTCCTATTGGTCTTTTGTGCATCTAACCGGCTAATATTTTTTCACCTATAGACGGAGGGAGGTATAAAAGGCGGGTGAAGTCCTTTTTGAGCGGAACGGAGGAAACGGTCAGCTTAAGAATATTGTATCTGTCCTTGCCGGAAAAGGTTATTTTATCAAAGCTAACCTCGCTTCTCATTATTGCGTCGTAATAGGACTCGGAAGTTTCTAAAAATCTGTTAAGGTCAAGCTGACCCCAAATATCTATCCTGAAGCTCAAAAAAGGCGAATAATCAGTGCTGTCATTCAGAGAAATAGCCGTGTCTGAATACGGATAGCCTATTATATCCAGCGGAATTACCTCGAAGTTTTCGTTGGGAAAACTCTCCCGCAGAGCGGTGGTTATTTCCAGCATTTTAGCGTGCATGAGTGTCTTTTTTGCAAATGTACGATAGCTGTCATATATAAATCCGTTTTGAACGCTCAGTGAGTATATCTCGGTAGGGGAATTTTTTGAGTATACATTTACCTTATAGAAGCCGTACTTATAATCGTAAAAGGTCTGTGAAACCGTCATATCATCGCTTGCATAACGCTTATCGGTGTATTCCCTGAGGATTTTGTCCGCATCCATTCCTTCGACTATATTACCGAAAAAATAAGCGTGCGGAAAAGTACAGACCGCTATAAGCAGCAGCGCCAAGAGCACATTGCTTGCTTTTTTCTTTTTCATCAAATAATAAGCGAGCGAGCATAAAAACACCACAATTATGCATATGGTTGCAAATCCGAGAGCATGCGCGGTATCATATTCGATTAGCGTTAGAATAAAAGCGAACAAGCCGAACAAAAATGCTTTTTGCCAAGCCGGAAGCTTAAAAAGCACCGAAATCAGTGCGGCTATCAGAAATATAGGGAGGGTGGACACTAAGCCTCTTGTCGGGAGCGCATAATAGGTTCCGGCAAAGGCAAGCAGAGCGCAGAAGGTAAGTCGTATATAATATATGTTTCTTTGCACAAAGCGGTTCAAAAAGTCCATTCTGTCACCTTTTCCCTTCAGTTATTGCGGTTATACGGATTTGTGAGCCTGATTAGAAGCTCACGGTTATCGTCGTCCTGTGAGCGGTTGTTGCGCATAAAACCGCATTTTTCACAGCTGTGAGTTATTACAAATTCCTTCCTCGGGTTCGGTTTTACCTCAATCGGGCGCATTATGCCGCCGCAATCGCATTCCCGGTCACCCGGGCTCCGGTCGACGTGCTTGGAGCAAAGGCAGTAGGGACAGTGATTTCGGGAGGAATAGGAGAGGGGCGGAACCTCTTTTCCGCAGTTCTCGCATAAAAAACCGCTGTCGTTCTTTTTGAACAACTTACTCTCCAAACCTCACTACCCCGTTTCAGAAATTTGTTTACAAAAACAGCTTTACTTTGAATGCTTACTATAGTATAATATGAAAATATTAAAAAATCAACACAAAAATAGGCTGTAAAGAGATATAAGGGGAGATTACCTTGAGCGATAAGAACAAAAACAACAAGGAGCTAAGCGAAAGGCTGGGAGCGGTAGGCGGACAGGCGGTTATGGAGGGCGTGATGATGCGCAGTAAAAGCACGGTCGCCATTTCGGTCAGACAGATGGACAGCAAAAGGATAGTATGCCGTACCAAGCCTACCAAAACGATAAAAGACAAAATCAAGTTCCTTAATGCACCTATTTTAAGAGGTATAGTTAACTTCATAGAGATGATGATACTGTCCTTTTCCACCCTTACTGCTTCAACAGAAATGCTGGGGCTCGAGGAGGAGGAACCGTCCAGGTTCGAGAGGTGGCTGGAGAAAAGGTTCGGTGCTTCTTTGTTCGGAGTAATAACGGTGCTGGCAAGCATCCTCGGTGTTGCGCTTGCCATATTCCTGTTCTTCTTTTTACCTATCGGCTCGGCAAACCTGCTTGAGAGAATAATAGGCAGTGACATCGGAAGGTATAAAAACTTAATAGAAGGAATTATGAAGGTAGTTATCTTTGTGGCATACATTGCGCTTACCTCGCTTATTCCGGACATAAAAAGAGTGTTTATGTATCACGGTGCGGAGCATAAGAGCATTTTTTGTTATGAAGCCGGCGAGGAGCTGACGGTGGAGAACATAAGAAAGCATTCCCGCTTTCATCCGAGATGCGGAACCTCATTTATGTTCGTTATGATTATTCTGTCTATTTTTATAAGCTATTTCCTGCCGGGCTGGACCTATAATCTGCCGCTGTTGCGTGTGCTGTTTAAAATAATGCTCCTGCCCGTTATTGTCGGGCTGGGGTTTGAGTTTATTATGTATGCCGGAAAGCATCCCAACATAGTTTCGAGGATACTCTCAACACCCGGGCTCTGGATGCAAAGAATCACCACAAAGGAGCCGGATGACAGTATGCTGGAGGTAGCTATTGTTTCGATAAAGGCAGCACTTCCTCAGGTTTTTCCTGATTTTGAGATTCCGCTTGAGGAGAAAAAATCGGAGGAAAGCGAAAACACTGAGTTAAGGGAGTTCAATGAGGAAATAAAGGCAGATGAGAATAGCTGATTTTAGAAGGCAATTAAGAGAAGCATTAAATAATATCACCACGGATGAAAACGGAACGGTTGCAGACATCCTGCTTGCGGATGCGGTAGGGGTGGAGAGGTCAAGATTACTCGCAATGCTTGACCAGGAGATCAGCGATTTGTCTGCGGATAAGGTAAGAGCATCGGTGGCAAAGCTGGCGATGGGCGAGCCGCTTCAATATGTTATTGGCAGCTGCTATTTCTACGGTAAAAGTATAACGGTAGGAAGCGGCTGCTTCATACCTCGAAGCGATACCGAGATACTTGTAAAAGCGGCGGCGTCCTTAATCGGGGAGCAGGACATGGTTTTTGCGGACATATGCGCCGGAAGCGGCTGTATTTCGCTGGCTGTTGCGGAGGAATGCCCAAATGCGACCGGATATGCTCTGGAGCTATCGAGAAAGGCTATTGAATATGCGGAGCAGAACCTTTCCACTGCCCCCAATGTCAGCATAAAGCGTTTTGACGCTTTAGACGAGGAGGACTATATCTCCTTGCAGGAGCAGCACGGCGAAAAAATAGATATTATTCTGTCCAATCCGCCTTATATACCGAGCGGGGAAATTATGCTCTTGGAGTCTCAGCTCCAGTATGAGCCGGAAACCGCTCTGGATGGAGGAGAGGATGGACTGAGATTCTACAGAGAGATAATCCGCAACGCTCCCTTACTGCTGAAGAAGGATGGAGCAATTTTGTTTGAGGTGGGCATTAATCAGGCGGAGCCTGTTTCCACAATGCTGGAGCTTAACGGTTATAATGTGGCGGTATTTAAGGATTACGGGCAAATTGACCGAGTAGTCCTCGGAAAAAAATATTGACAAAGAAAATAATTCGTACTATTATATATTATTATATAAGGTACGGACTTTTTTTATGGATAAAAGCTTGAACAACGGTTTTGTGCTTTTAACTTTGAAGGAAAGCTAATTTTGCTGCAAGGAATGATCATAAGCATGCATATCGAATCAAGAGCAAACGAGCGCATCAAAAACGCGGTTAAGCTAAAAAGCAAAGCGTCAAGGCAGGTAAAACGCCTTTTCTTTTTTGAAGGGGTAAGTCTGCTTGAGGATTATCTGCGCAATGGGCATGTTCCGAATACAATATTTGTAACCGAGAATGCAAAAAAGAGTTATTCTGATTTGTTGACCGCGGTTGAATCGAGCCGTATCATAACGGTAAGCGACAGTGTATATCAAAAGCTGTCTGCCGAAAAAGCTCCGCAGGGAATATTTGTAATATCGGAGTTCCTGGACGGTAATATAGTCTTTATTAACAGCGACCAGCACTTTAAAGCTCTTACCGAATGTAAAAAAAGTCTGATATTTCTCGATTCACTTCAGGATAACGGAAATGTGGGAACAATAATAAGAACAGCTGCGGCTCTGGGTGGAGCGGACTGCGTATTGAGCAGGGACTGTGCGGATATATACAGCAGCAGGACCATAAGAGCCTCAATGGGAGCCTTGTTTTCGGCAAGGGTGTTTATAACCGACGATATTTCGCAGGCGATAAGAGCAGTAAGGCAGAGCGGTAGACGGGTATTTGCCGCCGCTTTGGGAAATAATACCCTTACTCTCGGTAAATTCGATGCTTATCACGATGATTGCTTTGTAATCGGTAACGAGGGGAACGGCTTGGCAGGCGAAATTATAGATATTTGCGACGGTGAGGTAAAAATACCCATCAGCGGTGATATAGACAGTCTTAACGCATCGGTGGCGGCTGCAATACTGCTTTGGGAGCTAAAGAAAGGCGATGACATAGATGGATAACGCCGTATATTACATATGGCTGCAAACAGTGTGCGGCATATGCAGCACCGTTTATCTTAAGCTGTTTGAGCGTTTTTCCTCCGCCAAGGAGATATATGACTGCGAGGATTTTAGCTTTTTGCAGGGTAAATACAGCTGTGAGGACAAGCTACCGAAAAAGGATTTGTCCATTGCGTTTGAGGTTTATAAAAAGTGCAAAAATAATTCTATTCATATAATATCCTATCATGATGAGATGTTTCCCGATTCGCTCAGGTTATTGCAGGCACCCCCTCCCGTGCTCTACTGCATGGGCAGGCTAAGGGACTTAAATAGGGAGGTCGGTATAGCCGTTGTGGGAACAAGAAGAAAAACCGAGTTCGGAGCGGCTGTCGCGGAGGACTTTGCATACAGCTTTGCGAAATGCGGTGCGGTGGTGGTAAGCGGTCTTGCCAAGGGGATTGACACGGCGGCTCATAACGGGGCGCTGAGAGCAAACGGCTTTACCGTAGCGGTGCTTGGCACTCCCATAGACGAGGTGTACCCGCAGGAGAATGAGAAGCTCTTTTATTATCTTTACGAGGAAGGTCTGGTTATCAGTGAGATGTACCCCGGCTGCCCGAGGAGCAGAGCAGACTTTCCCAACCGAAACCGTATCATAAGCGGATTATGCGAGGTTACGGTTATCGCAGAGGCAGGAGAAAACAGCGGTGCGCTGATAACCGCTCGTCATGCGGTCGTTCAGGGGAGGCGGGTCTTTGCCATACCCGGAGCGGTGGGCAGCGATAATGCGGGAACCAATGCATTGATAAAAAAGGGAGTTGATGCGGCGACAACCCCGCTCGACGTGCTTTCTGAGCTGGCATTGCTGCATCCCACTAAAATAAAAACAGAGAACTGCGCCGCTTACGGAAACAAGGTGGCGGCATATGGGAACAGGGTTACCCGCATACAGGAGACGGTTACACAAAGCAAGGTAAAAGACCGTACCTCTCCCGCCGAGGAGAGCGAGGTATATATTCCTTCCATAAGTGACCAGAGCGGCACGGACAAAGGAATTCTGGCTCTCCTGGGAGCGGGTCGCCCAATGACTGCGGATGAGCTTGCGGACGGTCTGCAAGCCGATATTTCGGACATATTAACATCACTCACCCTGCTGGAAATAGACGGAAAGGTTACCTCCCTTGCGGGGAACAGGTATATTAAAAAGTAAGGCTTAGGGGTATAGAGCATTGTTATATGCACAAATATAATAACTTGGTATTAAATAGGGCGCTCGGTCCGGCGACCGAATGTCAACGCAAAATCTTATCGCCGGAGAAACGGATTTTTAAATGAAAACATTGGTTATTGTCGAGTCACCCACAAAGGCACATACGATTAAGGGCTACTTGGGAAAAGGTTTTAAGGTGGTTGCTTCAAAAGGGCATGTACGGGATTTGCCCAAGAGCAAGCTGGGTATCGACATTGAGAATGATTTCAACCCTCAATATATAAATATAAGAGGTAAGGGTGAGCTTATAAATTCTCTTCGCAAGGAGGTAAAGGGTGTAGACAGGGTTATTCTCGCAACCGACCCCGACAGAGAAGGGGAGGCGATAAGCTGGCACCTCGCAGCCGTACTTAAGCTTGACGAGAATATGGTCAAGCGTATTTCCTTTAACGAAATCACAAGGAATTCGCTTAAGGAAGCAATAAAGAACCAAAGGGATTTGGACATGAACCTTGTCAACTCCCAGCAGGCGAGAAGGATACTCGACAGAATTGTAGGCTACAAAATCAGTCCGTTTCTCTGGAAGAAGATAAAGAGCGGTCTTTCGGCAGGAAGGGTTCAATCGGTGGCAACCCGCATAATCGTTGAGCGGGAGGAGGAAATTAAGGCATTTGTTCCCACCGAATACTGGACGATAGCGGCAAAGCTGATTACAGACAGCGGCGTTGCTGTCAGCACAAGGTTTTTTGGTGATAAAAACGGCAAGATAGAGCTTCCGGACGAGAGCACGGTCAACAATATTATAAATAAGGTTAAAAAGACACCGTTCACGGTAGAAGAAATAAAAAAATCCGTAAAAACCCGCCGTCCCCAGCCTCCCTTTATAACCTCGACGCTGCAGCAGGAGGCTAACAGAAGGCTTGCCTTTCAATCTCAGCGGACGATGATGATTGCGCAGGAGCTGTATGAAGGTGTAAATATCGGTGATAAGGGGACGCATGGTCTTATTACCTATATGCGTACCGATTCGCTAAGAATCTCAGATGAAGCAAGGGAAGCGGCGAAAGCGTTTATTAGCGAAAAGTACGGAGATAGCTATTATCCCAAGAAACCCAATGTATATAAAACAAAAAAGAACTCTCAGGATGCACATGAGGCTGTTCGCCCCTCAGACCCGAGCATAAGTCCTGATTCCATAAAAAACAAGCTCAGCAAGGACCAGTACAGGCTCTATAAGCTTATTTGGGAGCGCTTTATGGCTAGTCAGATGAGTCCGGCGCTTATGGATACGGTTGTATGTGATTTTATTTCGAACGGGTATATATTCCGTGCAAGCGGCGAAACCGTTAAGTTTCCCGGATATAAAGCACTATATGAGGATATTGCCGAGGATAACGAGGATAATAACGGTAATGGAAACGGAAACGGAAACGGTAAGGCGCAGCTTCCTAATTTGGAAAAGGGGCAGGAGCTTAAAACAGAGAGCATAACTCCCGAGCAGCATTTTACACAGCCTCCCTCCCGCTATACGGAGGGCTCGCTTATAAAAACACTGGAAGAAAAGGGAATCGGCAGACCGTCCACCTACACGCCCACCATTACAACCATTATATCGAGAGGCTATGTAAAGCGGGAGGGTAAGGCTCTTGTACCGACCGACCTGGGCTTTATAACCACCGATTTGATGAAAAAAGTGTTTGCGCACATAGTTGACTATAATTTCACCGCAAAGATGGAAGAAAACCTTGACAGGGTGGAGAGCGGCGTTGAGGATTATATTTCTGTTTTAAAGGAGTTTTATTCCGATTTCGAGAAGCAGCTCAACGGTGCGGAAAAGAGCCTCGGGGATGAGAGGATTGAGCTGCCGAAGGTAGAGACCGATATAATATGCGATAAATGCGGAGCAAGAATGATAGAAAAGGAGGGTAGGTTCGGAAAGTTTGCGGCATGTCCGAACTATCCCACCTGTAAAAATACGAGTCGGCTGGATGCCGGTAAGGATGAGGAAAAGGATAGCGGCAAGGAAATAATCGCCGACCGCAAATGCAGGAACTGCGGAGGTGATATGGTGCTGCGCAAGGGAGTGTTCGGGAGCTTTTTTGCCTGTCGCGACTATCCGGACTGTAAAACTACCATGCCTTACTATAAGGACAGCGGTATTGCCTGTCCGGAATGCGGCGGAAGGCTGTTAGCCAGGCAGACTAAGAGCAAAAAGACCTATTTCAGCTGCGAAAAATATCCGGAATGTGAGTTCTCCGTATGGGATATACCGCAGGAGAGACGCTGCCCGAATTGCGGCGGTCTTGTCTTAAAAAAGAAGAACAAGGAATATTATTATTGTAACAGCAAATGCGGCTGGAGCGAGGGCAAATAACAAAAAATGAGAACACGAATTGCATTAGACATTATGAGCGGAGACAATCCGCCCGAAATACTTATAAACGGAGCGATAAAAGCGGCTTCGGATTTTGACCTGGACATTTTGCTTGTCGGGGACAAGCGGTTCGAGTCAAAGCTAAAGGAATACGGAGTACCGGACAGAATAAAGCTGATTCCCTCGGACAGCGTCGTTATGATGGACGACGAGCCGGTTTGCGTTATGAGGGAAAAGGCGGACAGCTCTATGGCGATTGCCGCTCGACTGCTCAAGGACGGGGAGGCGGATGTGCTGGTCAGCGCAGGAAATACCGGCGCTTTATTTACGGCGGCATCCCTTCTTATCAGAAGAGTAAAGGGAGTAAGGCGGGCGGCTCTCGGTACGGTCATAAAGCTGGAGAACCCCTTTATAATGCTGGATGTGGGAGCGAATACCGATGCTACTCCCGAGATAATCGCCTTGTTCGGCAGAATGGGCTCCCTGTACGCAAAGGGTGTTCTCGGTATTGAGAACCCTCGTGTTGCACTGCTTAATAACGGAAGCGAGGCGAGTAAGGGCACCGAGCTTTACAGTCGGGCATATTCGCTCTTAAAATCGGACAGCAGCATCAATTTTATAGGAAACTGCGAGGGTAGGGATTTACCGGCGGACTTCTGTGATGTGGTGGTATGCGACGGGTTTACGGGGAACATTGCCCTTAAGCTGATGGAGGGCATGGGAGCTTTTATGACTCGGAAGATTAAGGGTATATTTCACTATAATGCCACATCAAAGTTTGCAGGGCTTATTACAAAAAAAAGCACCGCAGCGTTAAAAAAGCAGATGGACCATAAGGAATATGGAGGTGCCCCTTTCCTCGGCATAGCAAAACCGGTAATAAAGGCGCACGGGAGCTCGGATGAGAAGGGTATTTACTCGGCGATTAAGCAGGCGGTTATATTCTATAAAAGCGGAATAATAGAAAAAATGTCAACCGGTTTTTCGGATAATAAAAAGGAGATAGAGAATGAAGGATAACCGGCTTCCGAAGCCGACTGAGCTGCTGGAAAAAAGAATAGACTACACCTTCAAGGACAAGATTCTTATAAAAAAAGCACTTACCCATTCCTCCTACTCGAATGAGGTCAAGCATAAGGAAAAGCTCCCCTGTAATGAGCGTTTAGAGTTTCTGGGGGATTCGGTTTTATCCCTTATCGTATCCGACTATATTTATAAGAGCTATAAGAGGTTCGACGAAGGAGTGCTGACAAGGGTCAGGGCTATGGTTGTCTGCGAGGGTTCGTTGTTTGATTTTGCTACCGAGCTTGAGCTGGGTGATTTTATGTATTTCGGGCATGGAGAGCTTATTTCACAGGGAAGAAAGAGAAGAAGCATTCTTGCCGACGCATTTGAGGCTCTGCTTGCCGCAATTTATCTGGACGGCGGAATAAAAAAAGCCAGAAGGTTCCTGCTGCCCAAAGTAAAGCAGGCAATCGAAAAGGCGGCAACCGGACTTAATGAGGATTATAAATCACTATTACAGAAAATAGTTCAGCAGACACCGGAGGAGAGCCTTGAGTATAGGCTGATGAGCGAGGAGGGGCCGCCTCACGACAGGTATTTTACCTTCAGCGTTTTTTTGAACTCCAATTTGCTCGGTACCGGAAAAGGGCGTTCAAAACGGGAGGCGGAGCAGCTTGCGGCGAGAGAGGCATTGATTCTGCTGGGAACAATAGATGAAGATTCATAGCAATATCCCGTTTTTTATACCCCACTCGGGCTGTAAAAACAGCTGTGTTTTTTGTTCACAGGTAAGCATAACCGGAAAGAGCAGGAACCAGCCCGGGCTGCATGAGGAGCTATGGGAGCTTGAGAATACGCTGGAATCCGCGCTTAAGACCATAAGCAATGGAACGGAAGTACAGCTTGCCTTTTTCGGAGGGAGCTTTACGGGTATAGAGCATGAGCGAATGACCGCTCTGCTAAAGACCGGATATGGGTATATAAAGCAGGGAAGAATCAGCTCAATCAGGGTTTCCACCCGTCCTGATTATATAAGCCGAAGTATACTCGAGCTATTAAAGGCACACGGCGTAACCGATATTGAGCTGGGTATTCAGAGCATAAGCAACAGGGTATTGAGAGCGAGCGGAAGGGGACATACCGCAGCAGCGTCCTATGAGAGCGCTTCTCTCATAAGGGATTGCGGATTTAACCTTGCGGGACAGATGATGATTGGACTACCCCTCTCAACAGCTAGGGATGAGCTTGATACCGCAGACGCCATTATTGAAATGGGAGCGACAAGCGCCCGCATTTATCCGACCGTGGTTTTTTCGGGAACCGCATTGTCGGATATGGTAAGGAACGGTACATACATTCCTCTTTCGGAGGAGGATGCCGTTTTGCACAGCGCCTTGTGCCTGGATAAATTTGTGAGAGCCGGAGTTGCGGTATTAAAAATCGGGCTGCACTCCTCGGAGGGGCTTGCGGCGGCGGAATACGGTGCAAATCATCCCGCAATCGGCGAGCTTGTTAAATCAAGGCTCTATTATCTGCGGTTGTATGAACAGCTAAAAGAAGAGAACTGCCGGGGTAAGGCCGCGGTTATTTATGTGAAGAACGGAGAGACCTCCAAGCTTACCGGGCACGGCGGTGGGGTGATTAACCGGTTGACCCGGGAATTCGGTCTTAAAAAAATAGAAGTAATGACGGCTGACGTTGGGCTGTACAGTCCGGTCATAAAGATAAAGGAATGATAAACAGTGCGGCTTAAATCAATAGAAATGCAGGGCTTTAAGTCTTTTCCCGATAAAACAAAAATAACCTTCAACAGTGGAGTAACCGCAATAATCGGTCCTAACGGAAGCGGAAAGTCTAATATTTCGGACGCTATGCGCTGGGTGTTGGGCGAGATGAGCCTGAAGAGCCTCAGAGGCAAGCGTATGGAGGATGTAATTTTTAACGGTACCGCAAGCAGACCTCCCTCCAACTACACCTCGGTTTCCATCACTCTGGACACGGAGGAGGAGTTTAATGAGGCGCAAAACTCGGTGATGGATTTCGGAGCTGTTACCGAGGAGGAAAAGAGCTCTGACACGAAAAAAAAAGCAACCCTATCCGACCATAAGGAAATCTCCATTACACGTAAGTACTACCGCAGCGGCGAAAGTGAGTATTACATAAACAAGACACAGGTGCGGTTAAAGGATATATACGAGCTCTTTTATGATACCGGAATAGGCAGAGAGGGATACTCGGTTATAGGACAGGGGAAAATAGCCGAGGTTCTTTCGCAAAAGGGGGACGAGCGTCGAAGCATATTCGAGGAAGCCGCCGGTATAAGCAAATTCCGGCATAAAAAAGCGGAAGCGGAAAGAAAGCTCAATGACACCGAGAATAATCTTATAAGAATAAACGACATTTTGGGGGAGGTTTCCGCCCGCATAGGTCCGCTCGCAAAGGAAGCGGAAAACGCCAAGCAATACCTTGTGCTCTCGGAGGAGAAAAAGGGGCTGGAGATAACTTTGTGGCTGGACAAAATTGACGATATTAAATCGCAGCTGAATAAGAGTGAAATTGACTTC
This sequence comes from uncultured Oscillospiraceae bacterium, assembly GCA_964525815.1. Classification (GTDB taxonomy): domain Bacteria; phylum Bacillota; class Clostridia; order Oscillospirales; family CAG-382; genus UBA1049. The sequence goes on along the minus strand of CAZGJQ010000025.1, from coordinate 11,999 downwards.
AACTCCGCAAAATATGAGCTTGAGCAGAAGGAGGAGCGGCTCCTGACGCTGGAGGAATCGCTGGACAATATAATTAACGAGAACTACGAGCTCTCACGGGTATTGTCCGAGACCGAGCGCAAAAAATCAGAGGCTAATCAGAGCAGCTCGGAAGCGGAAGCAAAAAAAGCGGTTTTTTTAAACGACATCGCTCATTTTGAGCGGGTTATTCGGGAGAATGAGCAAGCGGTAAGCTCTGTCAGTGCAGATATTATGTCAACCTCTCGGACTCTGGAGGAAGCAAGAACAGAAGCAAAAGAAAAGCAAGAGCAGCTGTCCGCGCTGAGCGAAGAGGCAGATGCAGAGCAGAGCAATTATGAGTCAAAGCATACCGAGGTAATGGCACTCCGGGAGCTGCTTGACCGGGCGAGCTTAAGCTACTCGGATATTTATGAGCAGAACACCTCGTTCAGGACGACGGGAGCAAGAATAGAAGCCGAGCTTGAGCTTGCGGGTAGCTCAATAGAGACGTCCATAATGAATTTGTCTGAGTCCGAAAAGCGAATAACCGACCTCAAGGAGGAGCTGAAAAAGGCAAGCGAGGCTAAGCTGGAGAAAAGGACTGAGCTTGATGCTTTGCTAACGCAAAGCAGGGAAAAAGCCAATGAAGCCGACCAATCAAGAAAAAAGAGGGAAGAAATAAAAAAAGAATCGGAATCCATACGGCTTTTACTCGCAGCAGACGAGCAGAAGCGGGAGCACCTGAACAGAATGGAGCAGTTGCTCGAGGGGTATTCAGAGAGTGTGCGGACGGTTGTATCCGATTCTAAGCATGGAAAAATCAGAGCAGGCGGTAAGCCTATCACGGTTCACGGCACCGTTTCCTCTTTGATTTCCACGGAGGGTGAATATGTCGTTGCGCTCGAAACAGCACTTGCCGCCGCCGTTCAGTTTGTGGTGGTGGACGGTGAGGAGGACGCAAAGGCGGCTATACTGCACCTTAAGGATAAAAAAGCGGGCAGAGCGACCTTTCTTCCCCTCAGCACGGTCAAGGGCAGAAAGTGCGATGTGTCCGAGATAAAGGATATAAAGGGCTATATAGGAATCGCCTCGGAGCTGGCTGAGTTTGATAAAAAGTATCAGGGAATTATAGATAACCTGCTGGGTAAAACCGTTATCGCTTCCGATATTGATTCGGCAGCAATGATTGCCAAAAAAAGCGGTTACCGCATAAAAATAGTAACCGCAGACGGTCAGGTTATTAATGCGGGCGGAAGCTTTACGGGCGGTTCCTCCGCCAAGAAGGTCGGGCTGCTGACCCGTGCGGTCGATATTGAACAGCTGTCGGCTGAGATTAAAAAGAAGAACTCACTTCTTTTAGCCAAGGATAAAGAGCATTCCGCCGTTCAAGATGGGATTAACAGAATAACTCGGGAAATAACCTCGCTCGAAGCTCATATTAACGAAGAAAAGTCTAAGCTTGATGCCTTGGTTGCCGAATTTAACACCGCTTCGATTCGGCTGGACGAGGAGAAAAAGCGCAGGGACGCTCTTAGCACCGAAAGGAGCAGGGGGGAGGAAAGGCTGCTCCTGCTTAAAAAACAAAAAGAGGAGTTCTCGGTTTCCGCAAAGGCAGACGAGCAAAGGCTGGAAGAGGCGAGAGCCCTGCTGAACGATTCGAAAGAAAAATACAGAGCTGCACAGGAGCAGGAGGAGACCGCTTACGGCGGGTTGAATGCTCTGCGCCTCTCCGTGCTGGAGCTGCGTTCCGAATGCGAGCGTCGTGACGAGAGGGTAGGGCAGCTTGAGGAGCGAATAAAAGGCTGCGAGAGTCGTATTGAGGAACTGAATATTCTGACCGAAAAGACAAAGGAGAATATATCCGAGCGGAAACGGCAGATAGAAGCACTTGACGGTGAAAAGGACAGGATTCAAGAGGAAATAAAGGGACACGAGGAGGAGCTGCAAAAGCTGCTCTCCGGCAGAGAGGACAAGGAAAAGGAGATTAACCGTATCAGAAGTGCGGTTAAGCAGTCCCAGTCCGAAAAGGAGGAGGCGTTCCGCAGGTATACCTCCTTGGAGGCAAAGCAGTCAAAGCTTAATGACAGCTACGAGGATTTATCCTCAAGGCTATGGGACGAGTACGAGCTCACCTATTCCTCCGCATTACCCTATCGGCTTCCTAAGGAAAAAATGCAGAAAGCACCCTCCCGGTTGAACTCGCTCAAGAGCCGTATTCGGTCGATGGGCAGTATAAACGTTAATGCGGTGGAGGAATATAAAAAAGAGAAGGAGAGGTTCGATTTTCTTACAGCTCAGACAGACGACCTGAACAAGACCCGCAGGAGCCTGGACAGTGCGATAGCAAGGCTCAGCTCCGAAATGAAGCAGACCTTTGTAGATTGCTTCAATAATATAAATGCGGAGTTCGGAACGGTGTTTTCCGAGCTGTTCGGAGGCGGAAAGGCTTATATTGAGCTGGAGAACCCCGATTATCCTCTTGAATGCGGTATAGAAATTATAATTAAGCCGCCCGGAAAGAGCGTGCGCAATATTTCGCTCCTATCGGGAGGGGAGCAGTCCTTTGCGGCAATCGCACTGTACCTTGCGTTGCAAAAGGTAAACCCCGCACCCTTTTGCATCTTTGACGAGATAGAAAGTGCGCTGGATGATATTAATCTTGTCAAGTTTGCCGATTATATCAGGCAAAACAGCTCCAGCACGCAATATATACTGATAACGCATCGCAGAGGGACTATGGAACGGGCGGATACCCTGTATGGAATAACCATGCGGCAGAAGGGTATATCCGATTACATAAAGCTCAATGTTTCAAGGCTTGAGGAAAATATAAAGGAGTACACTAACTGATGGGTTTTTTTGATAAGCTTAAGGCGGGATTACAGAAGACAAAGAATGCGCTTCTGACACCGATAGATAATCTTTTTTCGTCATATGACAAAGTGGACGACGACTTTTTTGAGGAGCTCTGCGACCTGCTCATAATGGCGGATGTGGGTGCTGCAAGCTCGCAGGAGATTGTGGACAGGCTGCGAGAGGTGCTTAAGGAGAAAAAAATTAAGGAAATCGAGCTGGCAAAGCAGGAGTTTATAGACATACTGAAGCAAACGGTAGGAGAGGGAGAACCGCTTAATATTGGGGACGGAGTTTCGGTTATTCTGGTTATCGGGGTAAACGGAGTTGGTAAGACCACCTCAATCGGTAAAATAGCCTCAAACCTTAAGCAGAGCGGAAGGAATGTACTGCTCGCGGCTGCGGATACCTTCCGTGCCGCTGCAATAGAGCAGCTGGAAATCTGGGCGGAGCGTGCCGAGGTGCCGCTTATTAAGCAAAAAGAAGGTGCCGATCCCGCCGCTGTGGTCTTTGACGCCACGGGGGCCGCAAAAAAACAGGGTGCTGATGTTTTAATTATAGATACCGCGGGGCGGTTACACAATAAGGTGAATCTTTTAAATGAGCTTGCGAAGATCAATCGTGTAATCGACAGGGAGCTGCCCGGTTGCTCAAAAGAGACTCTGCTTGTTTTGGATGCCTCTACGGGACAGAACGCACTAATACAGGCTAAGGAGTTCGGTAAGGCGGCCTCCATAAGCGGGATTGTGCTTACAAAGCTGGACGGCACGGCAAAGGGTGGGATTATTCTTGCAGTCAAGCGGGAGCTCGGAATACCGGTAAAATATATCGGGGTGGGTGAGTCGCTCGAGGATCTGCAGCCCTTTGATTCGGAGCAGTTTGTACGAGCCTTCTTCGATAACGAGAGCGGCGGTGCCGAACAGTGAAAGTAGTGGTTGCCACCAACAACGCTCACAAGGTTGCGGAGCTTTCGGATTTCTTCAGAAAGCAGTATTCGGATGAGGTAAGGTTGATTTCTCTTTCGGAGTCCGGCTTTTCCGGCAATATAATCGAGGATGCAGACAGCTTCGAGGGGAACGCATATAAAAAGGCTGGGACGGTTTGCGACCGGACGGGGCTTGCCGCAATAGCGGACGATTCAGGATTGGAAGTGGATTACCTCGGAGGAAGACCGGGGGTTTATTCGGCCAGATATGCGGGAGAGGGCTGTACGGACGAGGACAATATAAAAAAACTTTTAAGGGAGCTTGAAGGAGTACCGGAACGACAGCGTTCGGCACGCTTTGTAAGCGTTATATGCGCCTGCTTTCCGGACGGAAGGACTCTTTCCGCAAGAGGCATATGCGAGGGAGTCATTTTAATTGAAAAGAGGGGGAGCGGAACGTTCGGCTATGATCCTATCTTTTATTATCCGCCGCTCGGGAAGAGCTTTGCGGAGCTTGAGCTTACCGTCAAGAATGAGATAAGCCACAGGGGCAGGGCTTTGCAACGATTCTCTGCAATATTCAACCTTAACGGCAGTTGACAATACAAGGATATTTGTGGTATTATATTTTAATAAGCAAAACGTAGTGCAGGTGGAGCATGGATAAGATTATAGAATTAATTGAAAATGCCGGAAACCAGCTCATGTCAATCAGAACAGTCGATGTCATTGACATTCTGCTTGTTGCGTTTATTTTTTATTATACCTTTAAATTTGTTCGGGACAGACGGGCGGGCAAGCTTTTAATGGGTATTTTATTCTTAATAGTGCTGCTCATTGTCAGCGATTTGCTGCAAATGAGAGCGTTGAATTTTATACTTACCAATCTGTTCTCGGTAGGGTTAATAGCAATTATCATTGTTTTCCAGCCGGAGCTGAGAAGCGCGTTGGAGAAAATGGGAGGGGAGTCTCTAAAGGGCTTTAAGGGTAAGCTGGACAAGGACGAGGAATCCGTTTTAAAGAGCAGCATATCAGAGATTTGCGTTGCCGCCGAGAACCTCTCCAACTCAAAGACGGGAGCGCTTATTGTTTTTGAAAGAAGCACCAGATTGGGAGATTTTATCAGAACCGGAACCATTGTCGACGCACAGACCTCCTCCTTTTTGATTGCAAACATATTCTATAATAAAGCACCGCTTCATGACGGTGCGGTTATAATCCGCGGAGGACGAGTCCATGCAGCGGGCTGCTTTTTACCCCTTTCCACAAATTCGGATATAGTTAAGGAATTGGGCACACGCCACAGAGCGGGTATTGGAATGAGCGAGAACAGCGATTCGGTGGTGCTCATCGTATCCGAGGAAACAGGTATAATCTCCGTCGCCGTAGACGGCGAGCTAAAGAGGGGCTTCTCCCGCAAGACCCTTGAGGAAAAGCTGCAAAGCCTGATGATAAGCAACGGAAACAATGCCATAACAGATAAGGTAAAGGGAAGATTCTTCAGAAGAAAGTCCGATTAAGCCGGAGTAATACTTATCGGGAATGATATGAATGGATAAAAACATTGACCGCAAAGGCGGGGAGCAATCCTTGCTTCCGCATGTAAAAAAGCACAGCCATTTTTATATAGTCTTTATAGCGGCGTTCTTGGGCGCACTGCTTTTGTGGTTTTATGCCATAGGCTATGACAGCACAATATTTGAGCGTAAAATATCAAATGTTCCGGTAACCGTTACGGGGACAGATACCTTGCGGGAGAACAAGGAATATATGCTTGCGGAGGGACTGGAGCTGCAAATCACGGTCACTGTAACTGGTAGAAGGAGCCTGATTTACGGTATCCGAGCTGAGGATTTAAGCGCCTCGGTGGATGTGTCGGGAGTAGATAGACCCGGTGAAAACACCTTCCAAATAACGGTGTCCGCACCTAACGGAGTGGGAGTCAAGGAGCTGTCGTCCGACAGCGCGGTATTGTATCTGGATAAGTTCGTATCAAAGACGGTGCCGGTAAACGTCCTGTATTCCGATTATGTTTTGCCGGAGGGACTTAAGCTGGGTGAAATCGAGGTTAGCCCCATAGTTACGGTTATTGACGGTCCGGAGAGCGAGCTTGCCGGAATAAACGCCGCATATGTTCAGTTATCTCTCGGAGAGGTCTCGGGACCGATAGCGGCATATGGACAATTGTTCTTAAGATATGACAACGGCGAGCCGGTAACAAACAGGTATATAAGACTTTCCTCGGGTGACGCTTATACTTATGTGAATGTATATAAAGAGAAGACAGTTCCGGTGGTCGTGTCCTTTACCGGGGGAATCTTTACCTCTGAAATAGCAAGCATTAGCCTTTCCAGACAAACCCTTACCATATCGGGGGATATTGGACTGATTGACAGCATAGAGCGGATTGTAATTGATGTGGATGAGACCGCCGTGGATTTTAACGAGACCGTTGTAATAACCAGATATTTCAGCGCTTTGCTGCCTCCGGGCATATCCATCGAGAGCGGAGAAGCACTTGTAACGGCGGAAATAACCGTTCCGGATATTACTAAGAGGAGCTTCTACATTCCTCCCCAGGCAATTACCGTTATTCAGAGCGGAACGGAAACGGTTGTAGCCGCAGAGGACGGCGTTACGGTAAGCATAGTCGGTTATCGTGAGGTTCTTGAAGCGATGACAACGGACAGCATTATAGCCTCCGTCAGAGCGGTGAACGTTTATACCGACCGTAACGATGACAGGGTTGCAGGTGTGGATTTTGGGTTTACGGATGAAATATACGGTGTTTATGTCCTTGGGGACTATACTATCAAGGTAAGTGAACAGAATATAACGCAACAGGAATAAAAAAACGGAAGGAGTCGGCGATTTGAATACACGCAGATGGGTTATTCAAAAAACAAACGAAGAGAAATGCGCCGTTCTTTGCCGAGAGCTCGGAATCCTTCCGATAACAGCCAAGCTGCTTTACATCAGAGGGTTTGATACCCCCGAAAAGGCAAGGGGATTTATTTCGAGGGAGCATGTGGAGCTGCATGACCCTTTTCTTCTCAAGGATATGGATAAAGCGGTTCTGCGAATTAAGCAGGCGATAAATAAAAAAGAAAAGATCTGTATCTACGGAGATTATGATGTTGACGGAGTAACCGCAACCACTCTCCTTTATACCTATCTCACCGAAAAAGGGGCAGATTGCATTTATTTTATACCTGAACGGGTTACGGAGGGATACGGACTCAGCACACCCGTGATAAAGCGCTTGGCGGATGAGGTCGATCTTTTAATAACCGTGGATACGGGTATTACCGCAGTCGCCGAGGCCGATTATGCCAAGCGGCTGGGTATAGATATGATAATAACCGACCACCATTCCTGCCGGGACCAGCTGCCCGATGCAATTGCGGTGGTTAACCCGCAGCGGGAGGATTGCGGCTATCCGTTCAGGCAGCTTGCGGGCGTGGGGGTTGTTTTTAAGCTCCTTTGTGCCTTGGACGGAGATACTGAGCAAATCTGTGATAGGTACGCAGAGATTGCGGCGATCGGAACCATTGCGGATGTAATGCCCATTATCGACGAGAACCGATATATCTCAATAATGGGGCTCAAGAGGCTGGAAAAAACGGATTACCCGGGACTGAAGGCGTTAATGAAGCACTCGGGTGTGATAAAAAACGGGAAAACCAAAAAAATCGGCTCCTCCGTAATCGGGTATGTCCTTGCTCCCCGTATTAATGCGGCGGGGCGTATCGCCTCTGCGTCCATGGCTGTGGAGCTGCTGCTCTCCCGCAGCGACAAGGAGGCTGACCATATAGCCGCAGAGCTTTGTGAAATAAATAAAATCCGACAGGAAACTGAACAGAAAATATACCTTGAAGCGCTGGAAATGATTTCGGACGTTAACGAGAGGGACAAGTTTTTTGTGCTGGGCTCAGCGGATTGGCATCAGGGTGTTATCGGGGTTGTAGCTTCTAAAATATCCGAGAAGTATTCGCTGCCCTGCATACTGTTCTCTGTTTCGGACGGCATAGGAAAGGGCTCCGGTCGAAGCATACAGGGCTTTTCGCTGATGGATGCTCTTTCTGCATGCAGTGATTTACTTATTGAATACGGCGGGCATGAGCTTGCCGCCGGTCTGACTATTGCCGAGGAGAATATTGATAGGTTTCGGACTAAGATAAACGAATATGCAAAAAAGCATATCCCGGAGACCGAGAGTGTTTTAAGCGTGGATGTGGACTGCGAGGTTGACTTCGACGAGATAAACCTTAAGAGCATTGAGGAGATACAGCTGCTGGAGCCCTTTGGACTAAAAAATCCCGTCCCCATGTTCGTGATGAGAAGCGTGGTAGTTTCGGAGATAACTGCGTTGTCGGGAGGCAAGCATGTCAGGCTGAAGCTCCGTCCGCATTCCCAGTCCGCAAGGAGCGAGGAGCTAAGCGCTATCTATTTCAGCATACCGCAGAACGGTTTTAGACTGTTTCCGGGAGATGTATGCGATATATTTTTTTCGGCGGATATTAACGAGTATATGGGAAAACGCAGTCCTCAGCTGCTCATAAGAGCGGTCAAGCTGGTTGAGAAGCGGAGCAAGGAGGCGGAAAGAGAAAATATCCTGTACGAAAAAATATGTGATGAAAATAATCACGAGAGCCTTCCCGAGTATGTAATGCCTACCTTAAATGATTTCCGTGCGGTGTTCAGGTTCTTAAAAAGGGAGCTTGACAGCAGAGATAAAAAAATGTCGGTCGGCGTTTTATGCAAGCAGCTGAAGGCGCAGGAAAATTATGAAATAAATTCCTGTAAGGTCAGAATAATTTTCGATGTATTAAGGCAGGAGAACCTCGTGAAGCTGTCCGACTTGGGTAACGGAGATGCTTTTGAAATAGAGTTTCTCCCTGCGAAGAAAAAGATTAATCTTGATAACAACAGGCTGCTAAAGAGCATAAAGAAAAAGCATTCCTTGTATTCGGATAACAGGGAGAAGGTCTGATGCTTTTATTACAATGGGTGTTTTTGCCCATGGGAGAGTGAGCGATGGAAAAAGCCTTTAGAGCTTTCCTCGAAAAGCTTCGGGAAAGCGGCAATTATGACTTGGAGAAAATAGAAAAGGCTTATTTGTTCGCCGAGAAAATGCACACCGGTCAGAAGCGCATTTCCGGCGAGCCTTATATTTCGCATCCGCTTGCCGTTGCGGACATTGTTTCCGGATTGCAGCTTGATACGGATTCCATTTGTGCCGCTCTTTTGCATGACACTCTGGAGGATTGCTGCGAGCTGGTTGACCTTCCTCTTATAAAAAAGGAGTTCGGAGCGGATGTTGCGGATATTGTGGACGGCGTTACCAAGCTGCTGCACATACCCTTCGAGACAAAGCAGGAGGAGAGCATTGAGAACCTGCGCAAGATGTTTCTCGCCATGTCCAAGGACCTTAGAGTTATATTTATTAAGCTTGCGGATCGTCTGCATAATATGCGGACACTTAATTTCCGCACCCCCGCAAAGCAAAGGGCAATCGCACTTGAAACCATGCATGTTTATGCACCGCTGGCTCATCGTCTCGGTATTCAGCGAATCAAGCAGGAGCTGGAGCTGCACGCTCTTAAATACCTCGATCCCATAGGGTTTGAGGAGATAAGAAAGGATACCGAGAAGCGCTTCGGGGAGAATAAGGGCTTTCTTGAAAAGGCAAAAATTCGGGTGGAGGAGAAGCTGGGCGAATACGGAATTAAATGCAGAATTGAGGGCAGGGTCAAATCCATTTACAGCATTTACCGCAAAATGTATAATCAAAACAAGAGTTTTGACGAGATATATGATTTTTATGCCATGCGTATTCTTGTAGACACCGAGCTTGACTGTTATACTGTTTTAGGCATTATACATGAGAGCTTCAATTCCATTCCGGGCAGGTTTAAGGATTACATTTCCACTCCAAAGCCCAACCTTTATCGCTCTCTCCATACTACGGTTATGGGGAAGGAGGGAATACCCTTTGAGGTGCAGATAAGAACCTGGGAGATGCACGAGATAGCAGAATACGGTCTTGCCGCTCATTGGAAGTACAAGACGGGTGAGCAGGCAAGGGCTATGATTGACCAGAAGCTGCACTGGATTCGTACCCTTCTTGAAACCGAGAAGGATACGGACGACCCCGATGAATTCTTCCGCCCTCTAAAAATAGATTTGTTCGAGGACGAGATTTTTGTCTTTACTCCAAAGGGGGATGTTGTTAACCTTCCAAACGGAAGCACTCCCATTGACTTCGCCTATGCAATTCACTCCGAGGTCGGCAATAAAATGGTGGGAGCAAAGGTCAACGGTAACATAGTAACCATAGACAGAATCCTTGAGACCGGACAGATTGTGGAGATTCTTACCAGCTCCTCCTCAAAGGGTCCGAGCAGGGACTGGCTAAAAATAGTTCGGAGCGGTGAAGCAAAGAACAAGATACGACAGTTCTTTAAGAAGGAAATGCGCCCCGATAACATTATAGTAGGGCGTAACGAGGTGGAAAAAGAGCTAAAACGCTACGGAAGGAGCTTTTCCGAAGCGCAAAAGGACGAAATAGTCAAGAATATATCTAACAGAATAGGTTTGCCCGACCCAGACGACTTATATAACAATATCGGCTACGGAGGTATGTCCGTTTCCAAAATATCCGCAAGGCTTAAGGACGAGTTCAACCGAGTTGTTCAGCCCTCTGAGAGGGAGCAGCTCGAGGAAACACTTGTGGAAAAGACGGCTCGCCATGAGCGGCGCGGACGCCCGAACTCCGAGAGCGTCATTATTGACAGCGTGGAGGGCTGCTCGGTCAAGTTCGCAAAATGCTGCAATCCGCTTCCGGGAGACGATATTATCGGGTTTATAACCAGAGGATTTGGCGTTTCCATTCATAAATATGACTGCTCCAACGCACAGGCGGGACTAAAAAGAACGGAAGATAAGGACAGATGGGTGGTTGCGTCCTGGTCGGATAAGATAGACAAGAATATATACGGCAGCTTTGAGGCTACTTTGAATATATACGCCGGATATACACCCAAAATAATAACGGATGTATCCATTGCTCTCAGTGATATGAAGGTGGCGGTTTCGTCCATCAGCACCAGAGAGATAGAGGGCGGTATGATTATTACGGTTGGGGTAAAATGCAGCGGAATCGAGCATTTAAAGAGTATAATGCAGGGGCTAAAAAAGATAAATGCGGTTAGGGACGTAACAAGAGGTACCGTATAAATTGAGGTGCACATGAAAATAGTTATACAAAGGGTTTCATCTGCCGAATGTGCGGTAAACGGCAAGGTTTCGGGCAGAATAGACAGAGGGCTTTTAGTTTTTGTAGGAGTCGAGAGGGAGGACACAGAGCAGGATGTCGAAAGAGCAGCCGAAAAAATAACCAAAATACGAATTTTTAAAGACGGCAAGGGTAAAATATCCCTCTCAACATCGGATATAGGCGGCGGAGTGCTCTTAATATCCAACTTTACTTTATGCGGCTCTGTAAAGCACGGGAGACGCCCCGATTTTATTGCCGCCGCACCCGCCGATAAGGCGAGGGAATATTATGAATTGCTTATAGAGCTTATTTCACGAGAGCTGCCGGTCAGCACAGGTGTTTTCGGTGAAAGCATGCGTATTAACGCAGTGAACGACGGACCGGTAACCATGATTATAAATACCAAAGAGCTATGAAACTATATATAGACAATAAAACTCCCTACCTTAACGATTACTATTTTCAGACCATGTGCCTTATGTATTTTCCGGGAGAAAAGTTCCCCGAGGAGGATAACGGCAGCACAAACGCCGCTTATTTCGAGCTGGAGGAAGTGTGTACGGACGACGAGGTTTTTTATAACTCAAGGGTTAGACTAAAAGCGGGCATAAATACGGGTGAGGGTGTTTTTTCGACCCGTAAATATAAACCGGTAATAGAAGGAGGACGCGAATTCTTTGTTATGCTGGCGGTGGGAAAGGCGTTCCTTGAAGCGGGTGCAAGCCTGTTCGGATTTTCTATACCCTGGGGATATATTATAGGACTGCGTCCGGTAAAAAGAGCAAAGCATTACCTTGACAGAGGGTATTCAAAGGAAAGGGTAAAAAGCTACTTTACCGAGGATTACGGCGTTTCGGAACAAAAGGCTGAGCTATCTGTGGAAACGGCGGAGGAGGAGCGCAAAATGCTCTCGTCCGTTAAGCAGAATTTTTGCGCATTGTA
>CAZGJQ010000024.1:0-24111 GCA_964525815.1 uncultured Oscillospiraceae bacterium | reverse complement strand
ACCCGCAAGTCCGTTATTGTCGTCTCCCACAAAACCGAGAATATGGCAGGCTAATGTACTGTACGGATAATAACGCTTTGTGGTTTCTTCGAGATGAACTATTCTGCCCAGCTCGTTTTCGGCGACAAAGGTTCTGACCAGGCTCTCCTCAACATCCTCAACCGCTTTTTTAATAATCTGATATTTGCTGCGTCTGTTCTGGCACTTATCAATTATGGACGCTCTGTCTACCCCCAAGATTTCGGACAATCCGTTGGCAATCAACAGCATTTGGGTGTCGTCCTTTATTTCATTAGGAGAAACAAATACATTATAAACGGTTGCGCTGACAGCGAGCAGCTTTTGGTTCCGGTCATACACCGTACCCCTCTTGGCACTGATGCTTACCTCATGTGTATACTGCTCCAGTGCATCGTTTCTGTAATTATTCGCATCAATAATCTGCAGGGTTGCTAACCTAACAACAAGTGCGATTAACAAAGCGGTTATAACAAATGCGGATATTTTTGCTCTTATTATTATAGACCTTCCGGTCTTTTTAACCTTTACCTGAGTTTTCAATGAAAACAGTCCCTTCAATGAATCACATTCGATTTGCCGCCGTGCTTAAAACAATAACGCCTTCAAAGCTCCTTCGTTGCTGCTTTTGACAGCAGCAGAACAAAGCGATTTGCCTGCCGACACCAAAGGCTGCGTCGAATAAAACCCGAAGGCGTGTTTTTGTCGGGGTTAGCATCTCGGCTGCCTCCCGATAACCAATATATTTAAATCAGTCCGAAAAAATACCGAAGATACACTACCTGAAGGCAAAACGTTTACGCTGCTTAAAGAATTTCATGCTTTATATGTATTCTATTTCATGAAATCGCTGAGAACCTCGCCAATACCCGCAAGCAGGAACCCGAAGCCGCCTTCCTCACCGTCCTCATACTTGATTATCTCACTTCTGTCGGGAGGCAGCAGGCTTACATATTCACGGGGGAGGGTCTCTGCTTTAACCATCCCGAGTTCGTTGGTAGCATACTCTTCAATATACACAAGATTGTCCTTTTTGTCAAGCCTGATACCCAGGTCATGCTCCTCATTTTTCAGTTTTGTAATCCTTGCTTCAAGCCTCCCGATTTCGCTGTTATACTTATCTATTTCGGCATAATTCATCATCATAAAAAGAAACAAAACAGTAACAATTATGGAGGTAAAAACAACCGATGTGGGGAAGGGCGATTTCTCTTTTTTGCGTATGGTAACTATCTTAGGATTTCTAACGGCTCGCAGAGAGGAGGGCTTACTCCCTTTCATGCCTACAACAGGACCCGTTCTTTTTTTCCGAGCGAGCTTTGAAGCGTTCTGCGGAATCACCTGTTTGGCTCCGACGCTTTGCGAAACGCCGCTTTGACGCTGCTGCGCGGAGGTTTTTTTGGGTGCGGGATTCATGCTTTTTCGTGCAGATACCGCTTTTTTCGATTTTGAGTCCGGCTTGCCTGTGTTAGTGCTCCTGCGATCTTTCATTTTCTTTCCCTTCTTAATAATATCCCGTTTACATTTAACCCGTAATTTTTTCCGCCACCCTGAGCTTAGCACTGTGTGAACGGGTGTTTTCCCTTAACTCCTCTTCACTCGGAGTAATAACCTTTTTGTTTATAATTTTTACCAACGGCTTCTTCCCACACGTACAAACCGGAAAATCTCTCGGACAGGTGCAGGGGGAATAAAGCCGGTTAAATACTGTTTTTACGATTCTGTCCTCAAGGGAGTGAAAGCTTATCACCGCAATCCTTCCCCCCTCGTTCAGCAGAGAAACACCCTTCTCTATGGCTTGTCCGACAGCGTCAAGCTCCCCGTTAACCTCGATACGCAATGCCTGAAAGCTGCGCTTTGCAGGGTGTCCGCCCTCTTTTTTGCTCTTTGGCTGTATGGCAGAATCTATTATTGCGGCAAGCTCTGCGGTGCTTTGTATCGGATTATTCTGTCTTTCCGCCGTAATCCTTCTTGCAATGCGTCTTGCAAACCGCTCCTCACCATATTCAAAAAGAATCCTTACAAGCTCGTTTTCCTCGTAACCGTTAACGATGTCATATGCGGTAATCCTTTGTGACTCGTCCATCCTCATGTCGAGCGGCGCGTCCCTCATATAGGAAAACCCCCGGTCGGCATTATCCAGTTGATAGGAGGATACGCCGAGATCCATAAGTATTCCGTCAACAGCCGTGAATCCGTTATCCTTTATTGCGTTGTCAATATTTATGTAGTTATCCTTTACAAGCAAGAGCCTGTTATCATTTATGCTTTGCCGGGCATTTTCTATGGCGGCGATATCCCGGTCGATAGAAATAAGTCTCCCCTGTTCCGAAAGGTTATTCAGAATCAACCTCGAATGACCGCCCCCGCCTAATGTGCAGTCGCAGTAAACACCGTCCGGCTTAATTGCAAGCGCATCCATGACCTCTTTTTGCATAACAGGGTAATGTTTATACTCCATATGCTAAAAGTCCAGCTCTACCAGCTCGTTGGTTATGTCCTCGTTGCTGATGAATTCCTGCTCGGCATCCCATGCGTCCGAGCTCCATACCTCGAGATGACTTCGGTTACCCACGATTACTACATCCTTTTCAAGAAAGGCAAAATCCCGGTACATCTGCGACAAAACAACCCTGCCCTGTGCATCTAAGCTGCACTCATATGCTCCCGAGTAAAAATAACGCCTTACCCTTCTTTCTTTTGCGATAGGCAGCTTCTCCAGCCGGTCGGTGAACTCGTTCCAGGCAGTCATGGGATAAATGCATACACACTTGTCCAGTCCTCTGGAAAGCATGAACCTGTCCCCTAACTCATCCCGAAGCTTGACGGGAATGAATAATCTGCCCTTGGCGTCTATTGTATGTCTGTATTCACCGTAGAACATATTCGTCCCGTCCTTTCCTTCTGTTTTTTGTTTTTGATACAAAATTGGTCTAAAATGGTAATATAATGGTAATTTATGGGATTTACTTCCCCTGAGTACCACTTTCTCCCACCCGATGACTTTATTATAATATGTGCTGCTGTATTTTGCAATAGCTTTTTTATATTTTTTATAATTTTTTTTATTCAATTGTGTGATATTATGTCAAGTATAACAAAAATACACAAGCAGTTGTGTTTTTGCCATGATTTCGTCAATAAATGATTCTTCCTATTTATCATTATGTAAACAAACGGTTGTTCGCTTTCCCCTCTGTTTCTGTGCGTTTTATGTATCCTTCAAACATGACGCAGAATATTTGATTAAATGGGTTTTTTCGACTTTTTGAGCTGCATAAAGTGAGTTTTTGCGACATTTCCTCACGGATGCGCATGTTGTTTTAGTATTCGTCGCACAAAAAGCACAAATTAACTGCTTTTTTATTTATCTTTTCGGCTCAGGGGTTGTAAATGGCTGTATTTTATGGTAAAATATTAAAACACTATTTTTTCAAAGTGCCTTTTTTCGGCTTGTCGCAGCACGGCATACCGTTGCAGGGTACATAAAAGGAGTAAAGAGGTAAGCTATGTCTACTTTAAAATCAAAAGTCCGCGATGCTAAAGCAAAAGGAAAGCAACTCAGAAGAGAGGGTATCATCCCCGCCGTTTTATACGGAAAGCACCTTGAGGAGTCCATTAGCATACAAATTCCCATTGGTGAGGTGAGGCAGTTCCTAAAATCAAACTCTGTCGGCTCCACACTTGATTTAATGATCGGGAGAAAAAAATACATGGCGTTGCTCAAGGAGGTTTCCTTTACACCCGGTTCCGGACGCATTGAGCATCTGTGCTTTCAGGCAATGACCGCCGGAGAGAAGGTCTCCAGCATTGCACATATTGTATTGGTGAACGATGAGAGGATTGACGGAATTGTTCAGCAGTCACTTTATGAAATCGCTTACAGAGCGCTTCCCGCCGACCTTGTGGAAAAAATCGAGATTAATCTCGAGGGTAAGCAAGTCGGGGACAGCATAACGGTTGCGGATCTTGATCTTTTCTCTAACGAAGCGATTGAGGTTCAGAATGCACCCGAAACCGTGGTGGTATCCATTTCGGCTCGTAAGGAAATTGCAGAGGATGAACCGGAGGAGGAAGCAGCGGAAGCTCCTGCTGATTCTGAGCAGCCTGCCACAGAAGAAGAACCGGAGGCATAATACTTTTCGCCAAGCATATAATTATGAGCATATCCGAACCGCTAATGGTTCGAATATGCTCTTCTTTATAATTAGATTATATTTGACTTATTTATAATTTGCTCTATAATATATGTATAATTAACATAAATATAAAGGTGTGTGAGCTGATGAAAAGATTGCTGAGCATTGTTTTATTTGTCGTTTTGGCTATAAATTCGTTTTTAATGCCATTCTTGATAAACGGAGAAGCACTGTCTGATATTAACCTCGCCCTAAGTAAAAACTACACAATAGAGTACGAGAGTCCTATCGAAAACGGCTTCCCTTTACTGGTACAGGATGACACGGTTAATAAGCTCACGGACGGAAAAAGAGCTGCCGCAAGTGAGGACGACGACAATTGGCTCATTCTTTACAGAGGCACAAGCATTATCATAACCGTGGATTTGGGCGGGATGTGCGCCGTTAAGGATGTTAAACTCGGTCAACTACAAGCGAAGGCTATGGGAATCTACACATCAAGATATTTGCATGCCTCTGTTTCGGAAGACGGAGTAAATTTCGGAACGGTCGGGAGCCTGTTTGTTAAGAATTCCATTACACAGGGAGGTACAAAAAGAATAACTAATGAAATAGACTTTGGTAAATACTATAGAGCAAGATATGTTCGCATTGTCTTTTCCAGCGATGTATGGACATACACCGATGAAATCGAGGTTTTTGGCTTGCAGAACTCGGGAGTAGGAGACAGTGTTCCTTCCGACCCGACTACGGAATACAGGAACTCTCTCGCAACCGATGTAGACGGGCTACATAACATATTACTTATGTATTGCGGAAAGTATGTCAGGGGAAGAATATCTGAAATAGGAATGAACACTTATGAGGAACTACTACCCTATTTTGCTTATGTGGACAAAAACGGGTTACCCGTCGATACAATGTTTGAAAGCATGCTGTTTCTCCCCATTGACCCAGGAAGCACAGAGGGCAGCTTCAGCCATAAAAACGGATGGCAATACTATTTAGACAACGTTATAGGTGCAAATGATAATATAAACCTGACCGCATTGAACAGGCTTGTGGGTGATTATAAAGAACAGTTCAATCTTGGTAGAGATTACACATACTCTGTTTATATATCGGTTCCTTACATAAATATTTCTTCTTCCTCTTTCGGAGTCATTGACGGACAAACCGTAGTGCCAAACGACCTCGCAGGAAGGGTAAGGATAATAAAATGGTTTATTGACTCGGTTATAGCAGCCTTTGCTTCTGCAGGTCTCGAAAACATACAGCTAAACGGTTTTTATTGGCATCATGAGCTTGTTCCGTACCATTCATCAAATTATGAGGATGCACTGATAAAAAGTTTTACGACATATGCACGAGAAAAAGGATACTCCTCCATATGGATACCGTATTACTTAGCCTCGGGGTTTGAGACCTGGGAGGAGCTTGGTTTTGATGCGGCAGTATTGCAAAGCGGTTATGCCTTTATCGGTCAGGGCAGTAATGTTATAGGAGAAAAACTTCCTTCGGTTGTAGATGATTCTCTTATGATGGCAAAAAAATACGGGCTCGGAATGGAGATAGAAACAAGCGGTCGCCTTATGTACGATCCTGAAGGGTTATATAGATATAAAAAATATATACATTCCGCCTATATAAACGGTTTGATGGAAAACGGTTTGACCATATTTTATCAGGACGGGGGTCCGGGTGTTTATTATAATTGTGCATATTCAAGCGGTCAGGGTAGAGAGGGCTATGAGTTAACCTACAGCTTCCTCAAAGGAACATATTCGACCTATATTCCCGCTTTTGACGATGATGACCGATTTATAATAATTAAGCAAGGAGAGCAAATAGAGGGGGTTCCTCTTATCGCCACAGGAGTGAATATGGATTATTACGGTAAGGAGTACACCATTGTAGTAAAGGGGGATGTGAACGGAGACGGTAATATAAGCTCGGCTGACTTTCTCCTCACAAAAAGAGCTTATCTCGGAACATACACGCTTACCGAAACGCAGCTCAAAGCAGCTTGTATTGAGAATACTCTCCTACCCACCGCAAAGGATTATCTCAAAATAAAACGCCATTTCCTCGGTACCTATTGCCTTCATCCTTAAGAAAGCACACAAGAAAAAGAGCAAGCTTGCTGCTTTATTTACTTGCAAGGCTTGTTTTTCAATGCTTCCGTTGCTCTTTTTATATTGCTTATGGTTTTTTTATTTAGGAAGTGCTCTATTTTTTCCACCTGCTCGGTCTCATCCTCGGAGCGATTTATCAGACATAAAAATTCGTTGAGCACTTCATGCCTGTACAACAGGTAATCACCCATTATCCGACCCTTGGCGGTAGGTCTGATGTAACCGTACTTCTCAAACAGGATAAGCCTCTGCGCATTTAGGCTATGCACCATTTTTGAAGCGGAGGACGGTCTTACATTCAGCCTTTCCGCTAAATCATTCACCCGTACGACCTCCTGTGTTTTAAGCATCCTGTATATCATTTCAAGGTAGTCCTCCATGGAAGCGGTCAAATTTCCGCCGCTCATTTGCTGATAGCCCTTGAGGGTATGGAAATCTCCATTTTTATTCATATATTCATTCCCTTCGGTTGTGCTCGTGAAGCATAATGTTCTGCTTAAGCCGCTTTCTCTTTCTTTGTAACCAAAACATTGCTCGCGCCATATTATAGCAGCAGGAAACAATGTTTCCTTCTACTAAGATATTTAAGGGCAGCGATATTTATGAAGAAAAGTCTTTTGTCACAAAAAAGCGCTATGAGAACTTCAATAAAAAGCATGTCTGTGAACTTATTCCTTTTTATATTCAAGCTGATTTGCGGACTGGCTATAAGATCAGGCAGCCTTGTTTCGGACGCTGTTCATTCCTTATCCGATATATTCAGCACGGGAATTGTCATGTGCGGTATAAAGCTCTCGAGCCGACCGTCGGACAAGAGCCACCCATATGGGCACGAAAAAATGGAGGCTGTAATCGCCTTGGGTCTGGGTGTTATGCTTTTTTTTATTGGAGGAAGAATAGGGTATGACGGTATACAAAGGATTATAAGCCCTGAGCCTGAGCTGCAAAAGAGTCCGCTCCTGTATACTGTCGGTATTATTTGTGCAATTACCTCCATCCTTTTCAAGGAATGGATGTACCGTTTTACGGTTAAATGCGCCCGCAGTATTAAATCAAAGGCTATGGAGGCGGATGCCTGGCACCACAGAACAGATGCTCTTTCCTCCATAGGCAGCCTTGCTGGTGTTATCGGGATTGCCTTTGGGCTCCCCTTAATTGACTCCATTGCCTGCATAATTATTTCATTGTTTATTATAAAGGCAGCTCTTGATATTACCTGCGATTCCTTTAACAGCCTTGTGGACCATTCCTGTCCGGATAAAATGATACGGGAAATAGAAAAA
Organism: uncultured Oscillospiraceae bacterium; assembly: GCA_964525815.1. Classification (GTDB taxonomy): domain Bacteria; phylum Bacillota; class Clostridia; order Oscillospirales; family CAG-382; genus UBA1049. Next base: position 16,536 of record CAZGJQ010000024.1, on the reverse strand, counting down.
AATATAAAAAAACTGGGCAATGACTTTGAGCTGGATACTCTTAAGACCAGAATGTTCGGCTCAAAGATTTATATGGATCTTGAGATTACGGTGGACAAAGACCTACCCCTGCACCAGGCTCACAAAATCGCGTCGGACATACATGACAGAGTGGAAAAGGATTTTTGTGCAGTAAAGCATTGCATGGTGCATGTAAACCCCTCTGATTTAACACCTCACCACCATATTTGAAACAAAAGCAACAGAATCCGCCGTACGGCGGATTCTTGTCTTGCTTTAGGTATTGTTTTACTTCCTTTTATTTTTGCTTCTTAATATCAGCAAAGCAACTACCGCAGCTGCGGTAATTCCTGCGGCGACGACGCTCAGAATCCAGCCGATCGGATTACCCGTTATACCGCTCATGCTACCGTTGCTGTTTGGGTTGCTCTCCGTGTTTTCCCCTGTTACGGTTACACTGACCGGAACCTCAACCACCTCGCCGTCCGGATTTGTATATTTAAGCACAAAGCTGTCCTCGCCTGCGTATTTTCTGTCCGAGCGGTAATTATAACTGCCGTTTTGCAAATCTACAAATAAAATACCGTGCTTTGGCAGCTTGGCAATGGATAAATCATGTTGATGAACGCTCCAGTCACCTTCAATCTCAAAGGTGCCGGAGGTAAATTTGTTCTGCTCTACCGTGATTTCGGTGGTTGTATTTACTTTGAACTCGGGAAACTCGAGAGTGCCCTTAATGAACTTGTATGTAGCATCATAGAACCATCTTATAGCAGGATCTGCAGAAACAGCCCATTGATGAAACACTCCGTATCCGGCACCCTGGTAATAAGCGTGTACAGCATCGGTCATGAGTCCGCTGGAAACGGCTGAAACAAGATATTGATTGAAGAGTGCCGCATGCTTTTCGACATTATATATAAATGCATCATGCACCTCCATTTGAATACCGGTGTGATACTTACCCGCAGTATATGCAAAATCCTCCATCATTTTTTCAGGGTTCTTCTGCAGTGCTTCATTGAATGAAAGGTTTGCCTGCATTATTGTCGCATCAAAACCAATTTCCCTTATTTTTTCAATACCTGTTGCCTGATAGAAGGGTATAAAAATGCATTGCATGCCTCTTTCGTGAAGAGCCTTGACACAAAGAGCTGCGTATTCCGGTTCCTGCTCAAAATGCTCGGAGGATAACGATTCGTTCGACCAAAAAAAGCCCTTAAGCTCTATATGCTTATAATTCTGTTCGTTATACCTTCTCAGCACCTCGTCTATATACCAGCTGTAAACCGAAACGCAATCCTCAAGTGATTCTATTTTATTTTCCACACCGTCTCCGTTATAATCACCGAAAATCAGGTCGCTGACCTTGGGGTGCGGAGCTGATAAATATACGGTGGTTCTGTGCTCTTCCGGTAGCCCGAGTGCCTCTTTTAGCTCTGAGGTAGCCTGCTCCAGCGCATTCAGGTTAATGTCCTCCCCGAAGGTGTTTTCAATAAGGTATTCCCAGTCGCTGAGAACAGCGGGAGGACCGTTTGAGTTGAGGTTCCCGCCGGACGGGCATTTACCCTGTATTATCAAAAACATAACGGCATCGAACATGGTGTCTGCATAGTTACCGTCCGTATCCGTGTATCCAATGTAGTTCTTGAAAACATCCTTAGCGTTATTTGCAAGCGTCTCGTCATCCGGCCAATACCCGTAATGGAAGCATACAATATCCTTTGCTCCTATGCTCTCTCCGCTGTCGTAATAAAAATCAATGCTCTCGTGCTCATCCGGAGCTATATCACCTGCGTTATTAATGTTTTCGCTGCCAAACACAAATATCTCATCCAAAAAGGTGTTTACATTCACATCAAAATACACCCTTACATACCTTGCCTTATAGCTCTTATCCGCCGAGGCTCTGTAAACAACCCTTGTGGGGTTCTCAAACATATTGTCCACAGAGTTGGCGACTCTTGCGATTGTCATATAATCCTCACCGTTCTCGGATATGGAATAAACGACCTCCTTGGGACAATAAATACCGGCAGATTTACGCTGGATAAAAGCGGTCTCGAAGCTATCCACCGACATTACTCGCTCTAAATCAACAGTTATGGTTCTGCTTATTGCCCGGACAAAGTGGCTCCATGCTCCACCGTAATGCTCGGTCGGATTCCCGGTTTTACCATCGGTAAGCTGCTCCTTATTACCCACCTCGGTATGACCGAAGCTGTATTCGTTTGCTGCTCCGCTTTCAATGATATAGCTCTTTCCGAGCGCAAGGTTGGCTTGCGAAGCTGATGCTCCTGCGCAATTCATAGCCGGAAGCATCAATAAAACACCGATAAAAAACACAATAGCCTTCCTCTTCATAAAAATGCTTACTCCCTGCTTTTATTGCATAAAGCTAAAGGATAGCCAGAGGGCTATCCTTTAGATATTAACAGAATTACTTATTTCTTTCTTGTTGCGAAGAATACTATTCCGCCGATAACAACTATAGCTCCTGCCACAATACCAATTATGGTGCCAGTTCCAAGTCCGCCCTCTTCATCCTCGTCAGCAACGGACTCTGCGGGTGACTTGTCATCAGACTCTTCGACAGAGGAAACCTCGGACTCATCGTCGGATTCCTCAGGCTCGGACTCATCGTCCGATTCCTCGGGCTCGGATTCTTCATCGGGCTGAGAGGTAGGGTCGGTTATTTCTCCGCCTGCATATACCTCAACCTCACACACAAACGCCCATGCTCCCTGATCAATAGTAAACTTAACATACCTTGCGCTAAAGCTCTCGGCAGGAACCAATGTATAGGTATATATGCCAAAATCCGGCTTCTCATCGGTACCAACATCAACTATTCTTTCCTCGGCGGCCTTACCGATGCTTGTATAAGTAGAATCGTCATCAGAAATAAATATCTCAACCTGCTTCGGTCTTACGATACCGCCATCGCATTCCTGAGCGTAAAGCACAACCTTTGTTAATTCTTCCTGAACCTCCTCGAGATCAAGAACGATACTGTTCTGAGGGAATTCTCCGCCAGTTACAACATCCTTGCCGCTCTGATTAAGCCCTATCCAAAGCGGGCTGTTATATCCGACATCACCTGCTCCCGCAATAACGCCGTCCGTTAGCTTACCGGGAGTAGAATCGGGGTAATCAATCGCATTCTTATCCTCATTAAAATATTCACCAGTGTAAGTATAACTCTTTCCCACTGCAATATTTGTCCCCTCTGCGGAAACAAATAAAGCGCTTAACGAAATCACAAGAAATGTCGCTAGGACAAATAAAATCAGCTTTTTCATTAGAATTACTCCTTTAATATATGTTTATTTGCTAAAACAAGTATATCATATGTTTTTACAAAAATCAATATAATTTTTCCGTTATATCGGTTAATTTTCACATGCTGTTAATCCATATACGGAATATATTCCAAAAATTGTTTTTGTAGTGTAGTCTTTTTCAATAAATGCAAAGGATAGCGTTTTGCTATCCTTTACTAATCAGAGCTTATTATTTCTTCCTTGCTACAAAGTAAACAATTCCGCCGATAACCACCAATGCAGCTGCTGCTATACCTGCGATTGCACCTGTGGATAATCCGTCCTCATCGGGCTCAGATTCTGCGGATGATGAAGGTTCATCGGATTCGTCTGATTCCTTAGATTCATCTTCAGATTCAACGGATTCATCCCCGGACTCTTCGGATTCCGCGGATTCATCGCCCGGCTCTTCGGATTCATCGCCCGGATCCTCGGAAGTAGGCTCGGCGGTTTCGCCGCCAGAATAAACCTCAACCTCCGAAACAAACAGCCAGCCTCCTCCATGTGTTACGGTGTATTTTACATATCTTGCGCTCTTAGCCTCGGATGCGGTATAGGAATACTCATAAATACCATATTCAGGATTATCTGCGTCCTGCTTGTCAACAATCATAGTTGCATTGGAGGCTGTTACCTTACCGACTGATGTGAAGCTGGAATTATCATCGGATATCAGAACCTCGACCTCCTTAGGTCTTACAATACCGCTTCCGCAATCCTGTGTGATAAGCGTAAATCTGGTTAAATCATCTGTAACGCTTCCGAGATCCACAACAATTGAATTCTGGGCTATTGTAGTGTTTGCGTCCCATACACTGCTGTTGCTATAAGCACCTTCTCCGCCCCAGCTCATTCCTACCCAAACATCAGCTCTGTAGGTAATGTCGTCTTTTACGCCCTTTTCGCCGTCGGTAAGCTGCTTTTCTCCAATATCCGGATACTTAACCTCGTTTAAATCCGGGTCAACATGAACACCGGTATAGGTGTAGCTCTTCCCTGCGGCAACATTTGTCTCCTCTGCGGAAACAAACATAGCGCTCAATGAAACAATCAAAAATATCGCTAAGGCAAACAGAATCAGTTTCTTCACTATAATTTACTCCTTTAATATGTATTTGAATGCTAACGCAACTATAACATATAATTATCCATAAATCAACAATATTTTATTTTTTTGGAGATATTTTCTCATGAATCAGTTTCGGGGCTGCTGATCAATCGTATATGTTCCTAAAAAGTCTCTTTTTATCATTAAGTAGTCCATTGCACCTACCGACTCTCCGTTGATTTGAGCCGCCTTTAGATATGCTCCCTCCAGCTGAAAGCTCCCTAAGAAGCACCGTTTTACAATAAGGTAGTCGGCGGAACCAATGGTTCCGTTACCGTTTACGTCTCCTCTTATAACAATGTCAATGCTCTTTACGGTGATTCCGTTTTCCGTTAATCTCAGAGTACAGCCTGTGGTTATTCCGTCCTCGCTTGTCAATGCGTTACCATTTTTATTATATACCGAGGCGTTTACGTTTAGTACATAAGCGAGCAGATCACCTGCTGTATAGGTGGGATCCGCTCCGTAAAGATAACCGTCGACTATACCGATAACATCCCCGGCTATCTCAAACTCTCTCGGGTAGCTCTCCTCCCCCTCCTTTGCCAGCAGCACTATGTAATCGGATTTTGAAAAACCGATGCCGGTGGTTCCGTCCCTCATTTCCCCCTCCACATAATGCCAGCCGTCATCAATAAGACCGTCGCCGTTATAATGGTTGTCTGTAACCGTAACGGTTGTACCGGAGTTTATAATTCCCTTTGCTCTTGAGGTCTCGCTGTCTGCTTCTCTTACATATAGGGTTGCGACGGTTACCGCTGTATAGCGTACAGGCTGATTGGTTACCGTAACCACGCAGGAAGCGTTTACTCCGCTTGCCGCTGTTGCTGTTATCACGGCGGTTCCGTATTTATGAGTGGTTACAAGCCCGTTATTTACGCTTGCCACCGATGAGTCCGAGCTTGTCCAGGTAAGATTCTTATCTGCGGCATAAAAGGAGCCGACCGCATAACTGAGCTGATAAGAGATTCCTATATCCCTGTTCAGCTCATATCTGTTAAGCGCTACTTTTGTAACCTCGGGAGGGGTTACCGTATCGGTAAGCTTGATGTGCTCCGCTTTAAGCCAGCCCGTTAATGTATCTCCGGACGCACTTTTTCCGATTATGGGATAATACCCGCCGGATTTTTCTCCTGTGATATTAATATATGTTCCGGGAATAATTTTACCGAGCATATTACCGCTTGAGTCCGGCTGAGACATAACTCTTAGATTATCTCCGATAACCAAAAAGTCTGCCGCCACCCATCCGCTAATAGTACTGCCGCCTTCGGAGGCTCCGGTTACGGGATACCAAATGTCATATTGACCGCCCGTACTGAGAGCGGGTCCGGTAATCCTTATTGTGGTTCCCTCGGGGTATTTACCCAGAATAGAGCTCTGAGTATTCGCCTCCGCTCTTACATTCAGGTTAGCGGTGGTAACGGCTGTTTCAAAAACCACTCCGTTATAATCGGGGCTGCTCTCGGTAACCGTAACAATAGCACATGCCTCCCTGTCGCCTATGGAGGCTGTTATAAGTGTAAAGCCCGTTTTTTTCGCACTAACAGTTCCGTCCTGCGAAACGGTGGCAACCGTTTGGTCGGTGGAGGCCCAGACAAGCTGCTCGGTAACCGCTTCTTCCGAGATTATGTCTGTGGAAAGAGTATAGGCACCGCCCGGACCCACAAAAGCCTCGGCATGATCCATCTCTATCGCTATAACTCCATGCTCGTTAGGGGTTATGTCGTCATACTTTGTCAGATTATAGTCCTCGATTATTCTGATTACGTTCCTTGAATAACCGTAGTCGTTTGTATACCCCGCATCCACCACCGCATAAGCGGCCTCCTCGTAATCAAACATACCGGGTATTCCTATCTGTGCATATGTCCCCGAGCTTAACAGTGCGGTATGGTCTGCAATACTGTCTATCCAGCTGTCGTACGCTCTCCAGGAGGAGCCTCCGAAGTTGGCGCCGCTGATTATCCTGTAATCGTCAAGGTTGGCGTATATAATATTTTCTACCCTGTCAAATACCTTGCCTTTCCAGCTGCTGTACGCTTTTATGCAAAAAAGGTTCTTTGCGGTAGTACCGAAGGTGCTTTCTCCCCAGCCGCTCTCATATATTGCCTGCGATACCTTTAGTGAAGCCAAAATATCGTTCTTATACATTTCGGCACGGGCAAAGGAGCCCATAGTTCTTACAAAATGCTGTTTATATGTAGAGAGCCTTTCAAAAGCAGGGGTGTCCGCATCTGCACCGAGAGGAAACGCCGTTATAAAAGACATAATAAGCATCAGCGACACAAAGAGCGATATGTACCTTTTTGTTCTCATTGTCATAATCCTTCCTATGATACAAAACACCAAAAAACCTAACGAAAACAATATTTATCCAACTGCATTATATATATTATTACCGATTATGTCAAGTACTGACAAAAAACCTGCTCTAATCGTTATTTATCCGGAATTTACCAGCAGCATTATAAATGGAATTGTAAAAATACAAAAAATATTACTCGTAAGTACAACGTTCGCCGCAGTTTTTTGTCCCGTATCATAGAGCTCACTCAGATTAAGCACAAAGGACGCGGTCGGACAGCAGCAGAGAATAACCATTGTTATTTTAACGAAATGATCAATGGGTAAAAACCAGACTGATGCTAATCCGAGCAGAGGGAACGCAAGCAGCTTAAAAATCGCTACCATATATATCTTGTAATCCTTAAACAGGAATCTGAATTTAGTAAGAGCCAACCGCATACCCAGTATCATCATGGACAGAGGGGTGGTCATTTTTCCTAAAAGAGCAACGCTGTTTTCCAGCAGGGGCGGTAGCTTTGTTCCTGTCAGAAACAGCGGAACCGCAATTATAATCGCAAGGGTTACCGGATTAAGAGCCAATCTCTTGAGGCTCATATACTTCCTGTCCCCCGTTAAAACGGTTGAGGATATTGTCCAGCCGATTAGGTTCATGCTGATAACAAACATGGCCGAAAATATAACCGCCTCGGGATGCTCCGGCAGCAATGCTTCAATCAACGGAACACCTATAAACCCAATGTTCCCGAGTGTGGTTGCTATTGTGCATACTCGGTATGAGGCATCCTTTGCATATTTTCTTTTATAGAACAAATAAGCAAGACCCATCATTCCCGACTGCAATAATATTGCCAGCACCAAAAAAATAAGCATTGCCGTCAACAGCCTGGGAGAGTAATCCGCACTGTTGAACGAATACAGAGTAAGGAACGGCTGGCAAACAAAAAGCAGAACCTTTACAAAAGCACCTATGGATTCCTGACCGAACGCCTTTATCTTAACAAAAACAAATCCGGGAATTGCATATGCCATTAAAAGCATTACACTGACAGCAGTCAACCAAAACTGCAAAAAAATCACATCCTATGTATAATAAACTTGATAAAGGGGACAGCAGGTGCTGCCCCCTCGTTTGCATTTTTTATTTATTTCTTTTCCTTCTTATCCCCGACAATACCGTCGATAATTCCGTAATCAAGCGCATCCTCCGCATACATCCAGTTGTCCCTTTCTGTATCTTGGGTAACCGCTTTAACGTCCTTTCCGATATTTTCGGCAAGCAGCTTGTTTATACGCTCCTTGGTTCTCTTGGCAAAATTGGTGGCAATAAGCATATCCGAGGCTTGACCTCCGACGGTTCCTATTACCTGATGTATCATAATCTGGCAATTCGGGAGCCCGAACCGCTTTCCCTTGCTGCCTGCGGCGAGTAAAAACGCCCCCATGCTGAATGCAGAGCCCACGCATATGGTGGAAACATCGCACTTTAGGTTCTTTATGGTATCATAAATCGCAAACCCCGCCGAAACGCTGCCTCCGGTTGAGTTTATATACAGAGTAATATCCTTATCCGGATCCTGCGCTTCAAGATATAGCAGCTGACCCACCACGGCACAAGCAAGATCATCGGTGATCTCGTTAAAAAGCAGTACAATCCTGTCCTTAAGAAGCCGGGAAAACAAATCATAGCTTACTTGTCTGCCGCTCTCGTTCTCAATAAAGGTTGGTAATGGTATCATTTATGGTTTGCTCCTTATTTGTTTATTCTAATGATTTTAGCATAACGAATCCGGTTTTTCAATACCTATTTGTCATATTGAAGTTTTTTATCCTACCTGCTCAAACTGGCTGTTATACAGCAAGGCATAAAAACCGTTCTTTTCCATAAGCTCCATATGGTTACCCTGCTCCACAATATCCCCGTCCTTCATGCAAAGAATTAGGTCGGCGTTTCGTATAGTGGAGAGGCGATGTGCGATTATAAAGCTGGTTCTGCCCTTCATAAGCGTGTCCATAGCCCGTTGAATCAATATCTCGGTTCGGGTATCCACCGAGCTGGTCGCCTCGTCAAGAATAAGCACCCTCGAATCCGAGAGCACCGCTCTTGCTATCGTGAGCAGCTGCTTTTGTCCCTGCGAAATATTGCTCGCTTCCTCGTTTATAATCATATTATAGCCTTCCGGAAGCGTTCGTATAAAATGGTCTGCCTGTGCAGCCTTTGCCGCTCGAATAACCTCATCGTCGGTAGCGTCCAGTCTTCCGTACCTAATGTTGTCCATTATCGTTCCGTTATAGAGCCAGGTGTCCTGAAGCACCATACCGAATGCACGTCTTATATCGCAGCGATCAAATTCATCCGTTTTTTTACCGTCTAAATATATCGCGCCGTCCGTAAGGTCATGAAAACGCATCAGCAGCTTAACCATAGTGGTTTTGCCTGCTCCGGTAGGACCTACTATAGCAATCTTCTGACCTGCGTTAACCTGCGCTGAAAAGTCTTTTATTACAATTTTATCGCTGTCCTCATAGCCGAAGGAAACGTGCTCAAAGGTAATTGCGCCCTTGGTATTTTCCTTTTGGAGCCTATGCCTGACCTCATCTTCCTTCTCCTCTTTTTCATCAAGGAACTCAAAAATACGCTCGGAGGCTGCCGCTGTCATCTGTATCTGATTAAAAATACCGGCAAGCTGTGCAATGGTTGGGTAAAGGAACGCACATACTGAATGAATGCCTGAATACCTCCTATGGTCATGCTCCCGTTTGCCGCCATAACCGCTCCGAACAGACATATTACAACATATCCGAGGTTTCCCACAAAATGCATAACAGGCATCATAAGACCGGACAGAAACTGTGCCTTCCAGCTTGCATTATAGAGCTTCTCATTTTCGCCGTCGAACTCGTCAAGTGCCTTTTGCTCACCGTTAAACGCCTTTACAACCAAGTGCCCGCCGTAAACCTCCTCCACAATCCCGTTTACCGAGCCGAGGTGCTTTTGCTGACCCTTGAAGTGCTTTTGGGAGCTCTTCACCACCATCATAACCAATATAAACGAAATCGGAATAATCCCGAGTGCGATCAGGGTCAGCTTCCAGCTTATGGTAAGCATCATTATTATGACTCCGATCACTGTCACGGTGGATGTAATAAGCTGTGTTATGCTCTGGTTCATGCTCTGGTTTAGCGTATCTACATCGTTGGTTATTCTGGACAAAATATCTCCGTGGCTGGTGCGGTTAAAATAGCTCATGGGCAGCTTGTTTATCTTGTGCATGATTTCGCCTCGCAAATTATAGGAGACCTTTGCGGATATACCCGCCATAATAAAACCTTGAAAAAACATAAAGGCGGAGCTTATTACATACAAAGCAACAAGAATTAGGATTATTCTGCCGATATACCCAAAATCTATTCCGCCCTCCACTCCGGATATCTGCTTCATTAAGCCGTTCTGGAGCTCGTCGGTCGCTCTCATAAGTATTTTAGGACCGAATATCATAAACACCGTGGAAACAGCAGCAAGGATTATTACCACCGCTATCAACCATTTATAAGGATTAAGGTAGGTTATCAGCTTCTTTATACCGTCCCTGAAGTTCTTGGGCTTCTCCCCCGTCATCATTCCCGGTCCGCCCGGGCCTCCTCCGCCTGGACCTCTGAACCCCCCTCTCGGACGATAGGATTCGGTGTTCTTATTAATCTCTTTATTGTTTCCGTTCATCCCAGTTCCTCCAAGGAGAGCTGACTCTCCGCTATTTCCCGATACTCGGGACAGCTCTGCAAGAGTTGCTTATGATTTCCCTTTCCGACAATTCTGCCTCCGTCCAGCACAATAATCTGCTCCGCATTCATTATCGTGCTTACACGCTGTGCAACAATAAGAACGGTTGACTCTCCGGTATGGTTTTTCAGCGCTTTTCTCAGCGCCGAATCGGTCTTAAAGTCCAGTGCCGAAAAACTGTCGTCGAATATATATATCGCCGGTTTTTTTAACAGTGCTCTCGCTATGGAAAGCCTCTGCTTCTGACCGCCCGAAACATTTGACCCCCCCTGTGCTACCGAGGAGTTTATTCCCTCCTCCTTATCGCTTACAAACTCCGACGCCTGCGCAACCTCAAGCGATTCGAGTATCTCCCGTTCGGTGGCACTCTGCCTGCTATAAGCTATGTTTGATTTTATTGTACCGGAAAAGAGCACTCCCTTCTGCGGAACATAACCGATATTTTCCCTCAACTCCTTCTGAAGCATGTCACGGATATCTGTTCCGTCAATTAATATCTCTCCCTCGGTTACATCATAAAACCTCGGAAGCAGGTTTACAAGGGTGGACTTACCCGAGCCGGTCGCTCCTATAAATGCGGTGGTCTGTCCGGGCAGAGCGGTAAAGCTAATATTATGGAGTGCATTTTCCTCAGCGTTTTCATATCTAAAGCAGACATTCTTGTACTCTATTCGTCCGCTTGCATTTTTTAAGCTTATAGCGCGCTCAGAATCCTTTACGGTAATGGAGCTATTCAACACCTCGTTTATTCTAACGGCCGAAACCGCCGCTCTCGGTAACATTATAAACATCATAGAAATCATCAAAAACGCCATTATAATCTGCATTGCATATTGCATAAACGCTATCATCTCACCTATTTGCAACGAGGAAGCGGCTATTTCCTTTGCGCCTACCCATATAACCGTTATTGTTACCGCATTCATTATAAACATCATCATAGGCATTATAAGAGCCACGGTGCGCTGCACAAATCTGGTGGTGTTTCTAAGGTCTATGTTTGACTTGTCGAAACGTTTCTCCTCCTGCGCTTCGTTTCCGAAGGCACGGATTACCATAAGACCGGAGAGATTCTCCCGGCTGACAAGGTTAAGCTTATCTATCAGCTTTTGTAATGCCTTAAACCTGGGCATAGCTACCGAGAGCATGACAAGTATAACCCCGAGCAGAAAGATAACCGCAGCAGCAATTATCCAGCTCATAGAAACACTGTTCCTGATTGCCATAATTACGCCCCCTATTCCCATAATAGGAGCGTAGCACATCAGTCTTATTCCCATCATTATCAGCATCTGAACCTGCTGTATGTCGTTGGTGGAACGGGTTATCAGAGAGGCTGTTGAATAGCGGTCGTATTCCGCGCTCGAAAAGCTGTTTACCCTTGCGAATACATCACGCCTCATTTTCATGGCTATTTTACAGGATATAACCGATGAAAAATATCCTACGGATATAGCAGCCAGCACCGCTAAAAAGGCTATTCCCAGCATCTTAAGTCCGATTGTTATTATATAATCGTGCTGCATAGAGCTAAGGTTTACACCCAGCTCGTTATAAAACAGGCCTGCAAGGGTTGCTCCTATCTGACTTCCCAGCCAGGTGTTCTCCCTCGCTTTACTTATGTATGGGTCAAGGCTCCCTTCCGGCATGGACTCCAGAATCGGAATCAGTGCGTACAGCTCCGCTGTGTTAACATCTGCTATTCCGCTCTCGCTGTCATATTCCATGCCGCCACCCGGCTCCTCCGTCATCTCCTGCACGAACAGAACAAAGGCATATGCGGCATCGGTATATAATCTGTCCACATTATGCGCCACATCCTTTTTCAGCGCATAGAAGTCCGTCTCGCTTGCTTTAATATATTTATCTGTATAGCTCCTCGCCTCGGCACTGTCGAATCGGATAAAAGCATAGCTGTTTTCAAAGCTCTCCTTCTCGTCTTCAGGCATAAATAATCCCACCAGTCTCAATCCCTGACCGCTTATAACCTCGGGTGCTCCCTGCTTTACACCGCTGCGCATTATTCCTACATCCACAATATCGCTCATAAGGTTGGGCAGATAAAGCTCACAAACTGCCTGCCCGAAGAGCAGCCCGAGACACAATAAGACCAAAAAAGTATAAGGTTTTAGGTATTTCAACACAAGCTTCATATATGCTTATCCCTCCGCTCCGCATCGGGAGCGGCTGATTGCTCCCGCTGTAGGATTCCGAACAGTTTTTTATTTAAAAGTAAATATTGCTCCGCTTCCCGCTCCCCCATTTTTTTAAATATATCAAGAAAATACTCCTCTGTCTTTTTCTTTTGCTTTTCTATAACCGCCTTACCCTTTTTACTTAGGCTGATATAAACAACCCGTCGGTCAGCGGGGTCGTCAGTACGTTCTATGTATCCCTTTTCCTCCAAATTACTTAGGATTCTTGAGGTGTTTGCTGGAGCCGAAAAAAGAATTTTTGAGATTTTCGTAACAGTGATACCCTTTTGGCAGCTCTTATTGTTCTCGCTGCAGGCATCGTTTATCAGGCTCATAACAAAAAACTCGGCTCTCGGTATATCCTCCGAGCTTATTTTGTTATGTGTATAGCGCATTATACCGTGTAATATGCTGAGTATATCCCTTACATCGTTATTGTCCATTCAATACCGCTCCTATGTTTATTATCATTTATAACTGTTATAAATTATAATCTTTTTACTTCATATGTCAATATATAAATATATAAACTGAAAAATTTTTCTGTTCATAAAAACAAGGATGCACGCTCCAGACTTTGGACAATTTAACTCGAGATTTTTTAGCTAAGCTTAAGCTCCTTACAGAAACTGTGAGTTGAACAGGGAATAATAAAAACCTCTTTTTTCCATAAGCTCGATGTGGGTACCCTGCTCCACAACATTACCCTCCCGTATAACGAGAATAGTATCCGCATTTTTTATGGTGGAGAGGCGGTGGGCGATTACAAAGCAGGTTTTGTTCTTCATCAGCCTGTACATTGCCTCCTGTATCTTTATTTCCGTCCGTGAGTCAACATTGGAGGTTGCCTCGTCAAGAATAAGCATTCTTGAGGAGGGCAGCATGGCGCGCGCTATTGCGATAAGCTGCTTCTGTCCCTTGGAGATGTTCACCCCGTCGTCCGAAAGAACGGTATCGTAACCGTTAGGGAGCTGCTCTATGTAGCCGTGAATCTTTGCTGACTTTGCCGCCCGCTCGACCTCCTCCCGAGTTGCGTTCTCGCTGCCGTACGCAATGTTGTCGAAAATGCTGCCGTGAAACAGCCAGGTGTCCTGAAGCACCATTGTGAAGGATTTGCGCAGGCTCGCACGGGTAGCGGTGCGGATTTCGTTGCCGTCAATGTCAATTCTTCCCGCATCCGGGTCATAAAAGCGCATGAGCATATTGATTATCGTTGTTTTTCCCGCACCCGTAGGACCGACTATTGCGATAATATTACCCGGTCTTGCAACCAAGCTCAGGCTGTGTATTATGGTTTTTTCGGGAACATATCCGAAGCTGATTTTTTTGAAGCGGACATCTCCGGAAACATTGACAAGCTGTTTTGCGTTTTCGGCGTCCGGTATCTCCCTCTCCTGATCGAGCAGCCGAAAAATACGCTCGGCGGCTGCGGAAGCGGACTGAAGCTCGTTCATAATGTTGGCAAACTCGTTGAGAGGCCCGGAAAACTTGCGGGATAGTATCAAAAAGGCGGCAACATCACCGAGCGCAATCCTTCCGAACAGGTACAATACGGCACCGAGCATTGTAATCAGGGAAAGGGACAGGTTGTTTATGAAGTTAACGGACGGCCCGATGACACAGCCATGGTAATCCGCTTCATAATAGGTCTGGGCAGTATCCTTGTTACGGGTCATAAAGCGGTTTATTATAACCTCCTCACCGTTATACGCCCTGATGGTTTTGTGACCGGACAGCATCTCCTCGGCATAGCCGTTAAGCGCTCCCAATTTTCCCACCCTTTTTCTGAACAACGGGCGTACCTTTTTGATTTTATATTTGGTAAAAAAGAATGTAATGGGTACGGTTAAGGCAAATACTAAAATAAGCGTTGGGGACAGCAGGAGCATTAAAACAAACGAACCGATAACCGTTATGACTCCCGCACCTATCTGAAGGAGGTCGTGCGATAGGGTTGCGTTAATGGTGTCGATATCGTATGAAATGTGGCTGATTATGTCTCCGGTCTGCTTTTTGTCAAAGTAGCCGACAGGCAGGCTGAGCAGATGGTCAAATACCTCCTTGCGCATTGTGTAGGTGATTTTTTGGCTGAGGTTTATCATTATCACCGAGACAAGGTAAGCCAGCACCGCCGATAAAATAAAGAATATTACCATAAGAAGGGAATACTGGAAAACGCTGTCAAAGTCCACGCTGCCAATCCCCGGCTCTATTGCGTTAATGGCTGCGCCGGACAGTAAAGGACCGATAAGAGCCGAAAGATTAGAGACTGTGAGCAGAACAAAGGCAGCAATGACAAGCAGCTTGTGCCCGAACAGGTATTTTATCAGTCTTTTTAAAACAGTTATCTTTATTTTGCCGCTCTGCTTCGATAAGTCCTGATTCTTTTTCTGCTTGCGTGAGGTAAAACCCGTTGCTTTATTCAACTAAGGCACCTCCTAACTGGGAGTCGCTGATTTCGCGGTACACGCCGCAGCTCTCAAGCAGCTGCTTATGTGTTCCGCAGCCGATAATTTCCCCTTGCTCGAGTACGATAATCATGTCCGCATTCATAATCGAGGAGATTCTTTGCGCAACCACCACCTTGGTGGTATTTTTATCAAGGTTTTCCTTAACTGCTCTTCGGAGCTTAGCGTCTGTCTTGTAATCGAGTGCGCTGGATGAATCATCTAAAATAAGTATCTCCGGTGAAGCGGCGACGGCACGTGCGATAAGCAGCCGCTGCTTCTGACCCCCGCTGAGGTTGGTACCCTTTACGGTAAGCCTGTGCTCGTATTTATCGGGGAGAGCCTCGATAAACTCCTTTGCCTGTGCGATTTCCGCCGCTTTTTCTATCTGGCTTCTTGTCAGGCAGCGCCCCAGACATATGTTTTCCTCTATTGTATCCGCATACAGAAAATCGTTCTGAAATACCGCCCCGAACTTGGAGTGCAGGGTCTCCCGTTCTATGCAGCGTATATCCTTTCCGTTTATTTTTATAACCCCTGAGTCCGGGTCATAAAAGCGCATCAGCAGCTTAACGACGGTAGACTTGCCGCTTCCGGTGGAGCCTATTATTCCAAGCGTGCTTCCCTTGGATATGCCAAAGCTGATTTTAGCAAGATTGTCCTTTTTTTTATTGTAGGAAAAGCTAACCTGCTTGAAACGAATGGCTTCCTCCTTTTCTTCGGGTATGCATGCTTCCTCCGGGGAGGAGACCTCAAGGTCGTTTGGGGTTTCGAGTATCTCTTTTATTCTTTCGGCGGAAGCGATTCCTCTTGAGTACATAACAAAAATACGGGTTATTGTCAGCATTGCGTTGGATATAAGGGTGAAATAGGTTATAAACGCTATTATTTTACCCGCCTCGCTGACCCCCGCATTAACCCGATAGGCTCCGAGCAGAACAACAGCGGTAAGCCCGATATGCAGAAATGCGTTCATAAGCGGGTTTGTCGCCGCCATGGTTACGCCCGCCTTTTTCTCCCTTGAGACCACCTCCCGATTAACCGAGACGAAGCGGTTGCTCTCGTAGTCTGTTTTGGAGAGCGCCTTAATAACCCGTATGCCCTGTGCGTTTTCCCGTACAACCCTGACCATTTTGTCCACCGACTTCTGTAGTGCGGTGTAAAGGGGGATTCCTTTTTTTGATATGCCCCAGACAATCAGGGTGATAAAGGGCAGTGTACCTAATAGCGCAAGGGTGAGAACAGGCTCAAGCATAAGCGTTACCGCAATACCTCCGATAAGCAGAATCGGAGCTCTTACACCCATCCTCTGCATGGCACCCACCAAATGATGCACATTGTAGGTGTCCGAGGTTAGTCTGGATTCCAGAGAGGG
>CAZGJQ010000023.1:0-24140 GCA_964525815.1 uncultured Oscillospiraceae bacterium | reverse complement strand
GTCATCATTTTTCGAGGGTTAATATGAGCGGTAAAATGAAACTAATAACACTCGCCGAGTACGCCAAGATGCACAACGTAGACCCTTCTACCCTGCGACACAAAATCAAGCGGAAAACACTCAAGGCAATAAAATTCGGCAACACCTGGGTGATAGACAAAAACGAACCCTACATCGATTATCGAAAGAAGCCTCAATAGGGGCTTCTTTTGTGTCGCTTTTCGTGTCATACTTATGTTTCAAACGTGCTTTTTGTGTGCCATATATGACATATTAGAATCAATATTGACCGCCGCATAAAAAGCGAAAACCATTGAAAATACTAAATAATCAGTAAAATCAATGGTTTCTTAAATGGTGACCCGTAGGAGAATCGAACTCCTGTTACCGCCGTGAAAGGGCGGTGTCTTAACCGCTTGACCAACGGGCCTCGATATTTGTCGCAAACAATATGTGGTAGCGGAAGTTGGACTTGAACCAACGACCTGTCGGGTATGAACCGAATGCTCTGGCCAACTGAGCTATTCCGCCGTTTCTCGCCGTATTTCTATCCTTAATCGGAATAAATACGGCGTTTATATCATCAGCGACTTTTGCATTATATCAAAATTAAGGTTGCTTGTCAATACAAAAAACGAAAAAATACAGCAGCCCTTATTAATGTTACAAACCCTTGTAAATATACAAAAATCCAATTCAAGCTGTAGGGAGTACGAGTATAAAGAAGCTCTTTCTGTAAAGACAAAGCACTATTCAATCATTTCCTTGGTTACTGTCAGCTTTTTAATACTCTCATCCGAAGGAATCTCGTACATATATTTGGTCATTACCCGTTCGACGGCTGTGCGAAGCGCTCTCGCTCCGGTGTTGTGCTCCAGCGCCTTATCGGCAAAAAACTGGATAGCCTCCTCGGTAAACTCAAGCTCCACTCCGTCAAGGTCAAACAGCTTCTTGTACTGCTTAATGAGTGAGTTCTTCGGCTCCCTTAAAATACGAACCAGTGCATCTCTGTCCAGCGGTCGGAGAGCGACTATAACCGGAATCCTTCCCACCAGCTCCGGAATTATACCGTACTTAATTAAATCGTGCGGAGTAACCTTTGAAAGAGAGGAGTTCTTCCTGCGTTCCTCGGCGTTTTGGAGGCTGGTGTTGAATCCCACAACCTGTCTGCCCAGTCTGCTGTCGATAATATCGACAAGTCCGTCAAAAGCACCTCCGCAGATAAAAAGAATGTTTGTGGTATCTATTTGTATAAAATCCTGATTTGGGTGCTTCCTGCCGCCCTGCGGGGGAACATTTGCGGTTGTACCCTCAATAATCTTTAATAGAGCCTGCTGAACACCCTCTCCCGATACATCACGGGTTATGGAGCGGTTCTCGCTTCGTCTGGAAATCTTATCGATTTCGTCTATATAGATGATACCTTTTTCCGCTTTTTTTACATCGAAATCCGCAGCCTGTATAAGCCTTAAAAGAATATTCTCAACATCCTCGCCGACATAGCCCGCCTCGGTAAGCGTGGTGGCATCCGCAATTGCAAAGGGTACCTGGAGCATACCCGCAAGTGTTTGAGCAAGAAATGTTTTACCTACTCCGGACGGACCTAAGAGCAGCACATTACTCTTTTTTATTTCGACATCGTTTTCATCCCCGGTTTTTTTGCCCGTGAGTGAATTTATGCGTTTATAGTGGTTGTAAACGGCAACCGAAAGAGTTATCTTTGCTTCTTCCTGGTCTATGACATAATTATCAAGAGCTTCCTTAAGCTCCTTAGGCTTGGGAAGAACAATCAGTTCCTCTTTTTTATTGCTCGTTTTTTGCTTTGACGTCTGTTGCTCTCTGTAAGAATCGGATATTTCACCGCAAATGGTAATACATTCGGTGCAAATGGGTACAACCTCATCCATAAGCTTAAGCCTGACAACGCTTTGCGATTGTCTACCGCAAAAAGAGCATGTTTTATTTTGATTTGCCATGTGTTTAACCTAATATCCTCTTTTCGAGCACCTTGTCAACGATTCCGTATTCCTTCGAAGCCTCGGCGTTCATATAATAATTTCTGTCGGTATCCTTTTCTATCTGTGCGATAGACTTCCCCGTGGTGTCGGACAGTATCTTGTTTATCGTATTCCGCACCTCTATCATATGCTTGGTTTCTATCTCGAGATTGGTGGTCTGATCCTGAACATGACCCTGTAACAGAGGCTGATGTATCATAATTTTACTGTTGGGCAGAGCGATGCGCTTGCCCTTGGTACCGCTGGCAAGCAAAACAGCCGCCATGCTTGCGCAGCTTCCGATACAGATGGTGGAAACATCGCACTTTATGAACCTCATTGTATCATATATTGCAAGTCCGGCGGAAATGCTTCCTCCCGGGGAGTTTATATAAAGAGAAATATCCTTCTCTCCGTCCTGACTCTCCAAGTACAGAAGCTGAGCCACAACCAGAGATGCTATCGTGTCAGAAACAGGCTCTGCAAGGAAGATAATCCGGTCATTTAAAAGTCTCGAGAAAATATCATACGATCTTTCTCCTCTGGAGGTCTGCTCCACCACTATCGGAACTAAAGACATAACGACACACCTTTCGAAAAAATATAAAGCATTTATTTAATTACAGCGCTTTCCTTTATCAAATCAACCGCCTTGCGAAGAGATATATCCGAGCCTATTCCCTCGGCGGGTATGCTCTTCTTGACCGTTTCCACATCTACATTATAGCCCGATGCTATCTTCTTGTATTCGGCTTCAAGGTCATCTTCTGTGGGGGTGATATTTTCCAGCTCCACAATTTTTTCGAGAGCCAGACGGGTCTTAACCTGTCTTTGAGCCTGCTCTGCAAAATTCTCTCTGAGCTTCTCCATATTCATACCGGTATATTGGAAATACATATCAAGGCTTCCGCCCTGTGAGCCCAGCCTGTATTCGTAATCCCTGACATAGCCGTCTATTTCGCTTTCAATCATGGGCTGGGGAATATCCGCCGTTAAGTTCTCAAGCAGCTTGTCAATAAGGCTCTCCTCAAGCTTGTTCTCGGCGACCTTTTCCTTACGCTCGGTTATTTTTTTCTTAATGTCTGCCTTATATTCATCAACAGTGTCAAACTCGGATACATCCTTGACAAACTCGTCGTCCAGTTCCGGAATCTCTGTTTTGTTTATTTCGTGCAGCTTAATCTTAAAAATGACCGCTTTACCCGCAAGGCTCTCGCTTGTGTATTCCTCCGGGAAGGTGACATTTATATCAAACTCGTCTCCGATGCTCTTGCCTATGAGCTGCTCCTCAAAGCCGGGAATAAAGCTGTTACTGCCAATTACAAGCGGATGCTTCTCTCCCTTGCCGCCCTCAAACGCTTCTCCGTCAAGGAATCCCTCAAAATCGATAACAGCCTCGTCTCCGTCCTGAACAGCTCTGTCGGCAACGGTTAGCTTGCGGGAGTTCCGCTTCCTCACGGCTTCTATCTCTTCGTTCATGTCCTCCTCGGTAACCTCCACCTTTTCCTTGGTTACCTCAAGTCCTTTATAAGCGGAAACCTCGACTTCGGGCTTTGTATAGACCTTTGCCTTTAAAAGAACACCGCTGTCATCTATGGACACCACCTCCATGTCCGGCTTGGAGACAACCTCCAGCTTTGCTTCCGAAACGGCATCCTCATACAGCTTGGGAGCAAGGTTATCCAACGCTTCATCATAAAAAACGGCTGAGCCGTACATTTTTTCTATTATGCTCTTGGGAGCCTTGCCTTTTCTGAAGCCGGGTACATTTATCTTTGGGGCGTTCTTCTTGTATACCCGCATTACCTCGGCATCAAAGTCTGCTTTATCTATTACAAGCTCAAGCTCGCTAAGATTCTTTTCGATTTCCTTCACACTTTTCAAACTCATTAAAATATCCTCCAAAAACAGCTGCTGATATGGATGGCTGTCGATTTCCATACTATTCTATTTTATACTTTTTTCCTCGCTTGTCAACACCCAAAACAGAATTGGCTGTATTTTGTAACGATTTTTGAAAATATTCGGTATGCGCTTGCTTTTTTAATGCAGATTGTATATAATTACAACGAAAGATTATATTAGGAGTAAATTGTATCGATTATGGAAAAGGGTTATATTAACAAACAACATATGCGTAACTCTGACAGCCTTACCGGTGACGGTACTTTTATTTCGTCGGTTGAGGCTTTTTCCTCTGCTGATATAAAAGCCAGACCGGAGGAAGAAAGAATCAAAACAATTATTCCGCTTTTAATACGCTCTGCGATGATGGCGGTTGCTCTGGGAGTGTTTTGCTATTCATTTTTTGTGATTGCCTCAAGAATGATTGAGGACAAAAGGATGCAGGACGCATATGCCGCTATACGACCGAATATAGATGCAGTCTCCGAGGTTAATAGACCGAACCAGCTCCGTGAGCCGAGCAGAATGCTCACCCTGCTCGAGATGCTTGATTTTGACGGAGAGATTCCCGATTATATAGTTGACCCCGTCGATTATAACGACATTATGTGGTACAAGAATACCGTTCAAAACCTGTCGGCACAATATCCGGATGTTTATGGCTGGATAATATTTACCGGCACCAAGGCTCCCGGAGTAGGAACAGACGGAAGAGGAATAGATTATCCTATTATGCAGGGTGAGGACAATTTCTATTATCTGGAGCACGATTACAGAGGACGGGAGGCAAGAGCGGGCTCAATATTTGCGGATTTTTCGCTCTCCCGTAACCATGAGGAGAATTATAATACCCTGATATATGGTCATAACATGGGTAACGGAAGTATGTTCAGAGCCATAAAGCTTTGGTACGAAAAGCCCAACCGCAATACGCTTGCGGAGAGTATGCAGATAGAGATTTATACCAAGGACGCAGTTTATGTTTATGAGCTTTTCTCCGCATACCGTTCGGACGACTTCAACTTTGATAAGACGCAGTTTAAGGACTCTGAGGACTATCTTGCCTATCTCAGGGAGGTAGAAAAACGCTCTGTTCTAGGAAAAAAAGTGCCCTACTCGGCTCAATCCAAGATTTGCACTCTGGTCACCTGTACAAACGTCGCCGCCAACAAGAACGAGCGTTTTGTAGTGCATGGAATACAGCGTCAGGTTATCCCGTACGAATAAAAAACCCAAAACAGAAAAATAACTGTTGACAAAGACGCAAACATAGCTATAATTATAAAGGCAGTTATGAGGGCATTTCCCGAAAGTGATGTGCGACTAGTATGCTTGAGCAATACATAGTATATGCCCTTCTTGGCTTGTTTTAGGAGACATTATACTCCTGTGCAAAACATAATGTGCGCCCATGGCGGAATTGGCAGACGCGCTAGATTCAGGTTCTAGTCCGAGTTCTCGGGTGGAGGTTCAAGTCCTCTTGGGCGCACCAGCGAAAAGCCTTGTATATCAAGGCTTTTCGCCATTTCAAGACACAAAAAATCGCTGGCAGACGCGTAAGCTATGATGATTTTTTTGGCGAGTTAGCCGGAATAGGGCTTACTCGCCATAATTATAAAGGAGTAAAAAGAGTATGAGTGTAGCTAATCCCGACAAAATACATTTTTTGAAGGCAAACTGGTGCGACTCGACAGTTCTTGAAAGTGAGGGGAAATATGCTCTCATAGATACCGGATTCAAGGGGAGCTTTCATCGAATAGATAGCTTTTTGAAATCGCACGGAGTAAATAAATTGGAGTTTGTTTTCTTGTCGCATTTTCACTGCGACCACTACGGAGGAGCACTTCAGGTGCTTGAGAATTACGAAGTCGATAGACTATACACAAAAGAATACAAAGGGCTTGAAAACAAAGGCTCCAGTGGACTGGTTGAAACACAGGAATACTTTGAAGGCGAGCGTGCTAATTATAACGCTATAATTGAAAAAGCAACAGAAAAAAGCAGCATCCACTACATTACTCCTGAGCTTCAGCCCATAATACTGGGAAATATTAAATTGACCGTTTTTGCAAAAGAGAATAATATTGAACGACTTTATACAGACGAGAAAAGTCCTTTTAAGGGCATACGTAAATTCAGTGAAAACAATAACAGCACCATTCTATATGCCGAATTCATGAGTGGAGCTTGTGCTGTTATCGCCGGAGATTATGTTGATGTTGTAACAGGGTATGAGCCGGTCGATATGCTTAATACAAAAACAGCAGAAGCAATTGGGCATATGGTGGATATTTATAAGCTGCCGCACCATGCATGCGGAGTGGGTGCTACCGAAAAAATATCCAGCATCTACCGTCCCGACCATGTAGTCATGACTGTGAGTGAGAGCTTCATGCAAAACGGTAATAGCTATACTGATAATCTCCGGAACTCTCTTGCCTCGAATCCGAATGTAAAATTCTATTATACCGCCGAACACGGTTATAGCTTCTACATGAAGGAAAAAGGTAATATATGCGTCAAGCCAATTGTATGAATTGTTGACTGAATATTATAGTGCGATATATGTGCAAAGTTAAAAAGTGAATAAAGGGAATGGTTATTAAATGAATAAGAACGATTGGATAATCGAATTTGTCGTAAACGAAGACAATATAAGTTTTTTGTATGATTCCGTTTTTACAGCAAAGCACTCTAACGGCTTATTGGAAGTATCGGTTAAATATGATTACAGCGATGTTCCTTTACTGCTAAGCGCTGAGTGCGTTGAGGGAGACAAAGCCAAACTTATTAACAGAACCTTCAGATTAGAGCTTTATGTCAACGACATTCTGTGGGATGAAGAATGGCCGTACGGTAATCATTATATAAGCAGCGCTATGCTCACAGAGCTGAATGCGCGCAGTCTGACCGAAGCAGATGCTCCACCGGATGTCCCTACTACCATTAGCTTCAATCCTCATGGATGGAAACCGAGCAGGCGTATTTTTGTGGGGGATTGCATGCCCTTTACTGACGGAAATACCTTTCATGTTTTTTATCTGAGAGACAGGCGTAACCATAACAGCAAATGGAAAAAGGGCGGGCACCAATGGGCACATATTAAAACCGATGATTTAATAAATTGGTACGAATGCCCTTTGGCTCTTAAGATAGAAAACATGGAGGAAGGCTCTTTCTGCACCGGTTCGGTGGTTAAACATAATGGTGTTTATTATGCATATTACGCAGTAAGAACCATGGACGGTTCACCCGCAAGATTAGGATACGCAACCTCGTCTGACGCTGATGTTTTTATAAAAAGCAGCGATTTCTTTACCCTAGCTTCACCATATAATTCGGTTAACGCTCGTGATCCAAAGGCTTTTATCAATGACCGGGGTGAGATTAATCTACTTATTACAACCTCCCTTATGAACGGCGATATCGGCAGAGGCTGCCTTGCGAGAGTTGTATCAAAAGATGCAAAGGAATGGCGGACTGTCCGGCCTTTTGTTCTATTGGATATTGAAGATGAGCCTGAATGCAGTGACTATTTTGAATACAACGGGTTTTATTACTTGGTTTACAGCAACTACGGAACAGGGCATTATTTTTATTCAAAAAACCCTGAAGGACCATGGAGCACACCGGAAGCAAATGTTATTATGGACGAATCGCTGCGGGTTCCAAAAGCAGCAGTTTGGAAAAACAGGTTGTTTTTCGTAGGCTTTATAAGCGAAGGCGGGTACGGCGGTAAAATGCACTTCTGCGAAGCAAAACAGGCGAAAAACGGTACACTTGAATTTATTGATGTTCCCGAGATGCTATAAACGCACTTTAATCTGCGCTTTACGGCAAGAGCTGTTTTTTTATGCAGTTGTCAATATTTATAAATAAAGGTTATTTCTCTTCGGTTGCCGACTAACCTGTAGGATTCCATTATCTGAAACTAGTCGACACGCATTCCTTCTTTAAATTCACCTTCATAAATAATTGTTCCATCTTCACGATATGCTGTTCCTTTTCCATGAAACAAACCATCTTTAAATTCGCCTTCATACCCTATTGTGCCGTCCTTGTTATAAAAAGTTCCCTTCCCGTGAAACATGCCGTTTTGAAATTCACCTTTATAAGAGATAGATCCATCCCCGTAGTAATACGTTCCCTTCCCTTGAAATGCACCGTCTTTAAGCTCACCTACATATGCAATTGTCCCATCATCCCAATACACTGTTCCTTCTTTTGCGTTTTTACCGCAACTCATAACTAGTGTAATGATTAGCAATAAAGGCATCATATAAAGAATAGGTATAAATAGATTTTTTTTCATTATGTACAGTCTCCTCTTGTAAAAACGACAGTTTTTTGTGCTACCGTTACTACATATTTATGGCTGCATAGCTCCAAAAAGCACAAGCCATGCAAGAATTGATTTAGCTACCAAACTAAGGATGATATAAACTCTTTCCCCATATATGTAATCTTTCCATTTGCCAACACGCTTATATTGTAAAATCATATTAATTGGGAATGTGTTAAATGCCACAAAGTATGTGCCGATAATCGCCCAAACAAACCATGGAACCATATCGAAGTTTCCGGTTCCGAACATATAAAGAAGAATGACAGCCCATGGAGTAACCCCAGCTACTGAGCCCCAAATAAAAGGACCCCAGATAACTCTTGTTTTTTCTGAGCCTGAATTAAGCTGCTCCATTACAAGGCCAAATAGATTCATTGAAGCATTCAGTGCAAAGATCAAGATTAAAGATGCAATATCATAAATACCGAAAAGTGTGCTAATAAGCACAATCATAATTGAAGAGCTAAGCGAATACTCAAACCAGCGATATTTATTAATGCCTTTACTTAGATCGTCAAAATATTTTTGGCTTTTAAGCACAATTATGGCGTGCGCCGCGGCTGAAATAAATAAGAAAGCAGCAACCAATATTCCAAATGGGAGCTTGAATAGGTCTTTGCTGGTGGACTCGAGTGATTGCGTTACCGGATTAAATTCGAGAAAAAACTGTTTTATTGTCGGCTGAAACTCTGAAATGCTTTGAATTACGTTAGTTGCCAGAAACAACATTATGATTCCCTGGAATAAATGAAATGCACCCATGATGAGATTGAAATTTTTCAGCTTTTTAAGCTTTTCCATTTTTGTTCCTCCCATTTTTTGTGTTTTAGTGACAGGTATTTTTTTAGGTAACTTTAATAGAAAACTGGTTATCCGGTAAATAGCAACAGGAGCATATTAAAAATGCATATTGTTCTTTTCATTTTGTTCTCCTCACCCATATATATTATATGTACCGAAAACATGCCGCTTTATCATTAAATATGTTACTGCGGTTATTTTTCCGGTACCGTCAAGGTTTGCAGCTTGGAGCATGACAGGGCTTAATTCCAGAGTGCCGAGGAAGGCTCTTTTGGCGTATAAATAATCTGCGGAGGATACCTTTCCGTCCCCGTTTATATCCCCCTTAATAACCAGAATAACGCTGTCTTGCAGGCTCTCTCCGTCATAAAGGCTGATAACATAGCCGGTCTTGCATACTCCGTCCGTTATAACGCTTTGGTTTCGGTCGGTTACGGTAAGCTCGCTGTTTATAAGCTGTTCGAGCAGCTCCGATAACGGAGTGTTTTCTCTTACGCCTGTTATATATTTATTGTCTTCCACGCTGAAAATAACCAGACCGCTCTCGTCATAAGGCGCAATCTCCCTGCATTCGATAATTGTAAAGGTAAGGCTCCCTCCCGAGCCGCGAAGCAGTTCAAGCTCCCTGTCAACACCAATTATGTCCTTGTCGGGCACGCTGACAACGCATTCCCCAAGTGCTGCGGCGGTAAACGGAATTTCCACAATAAGGTCATCCTTGTTTTTTAAAAGCATATCCTCGTCTGAGCCGTCCTCCGGAGCGGAGAAGCGGAGATAATAATAAGACCCTTCCGAATCCATTCTACAGAATTGCTCCCAGCTGTCCTGCGGAGATTTTTTTATAAAGGCGTCCATCTCGTCGTTTTGATTCTCGGTTATTTCCGGTGTGAGGAGCGTACTGTCAAAATACAGAACAAACTCCACCCCGGACAGCGGGGTGGTTATATTATCCGTAGAAAGGGTTATGCGGATTCTGCTGTCCTCATAAACCGTCTCGGGCACCGAAATTTCTACAGAAAAGTCAGCGGTGCTCTCGGCGACCGCAAAAAAGGCGCAGATATGCAGGCAGAGGAATAGGCATAGGATTAGGGTAAGGAATCTAACTTTTCTTTTCATAATGTTCACTTTTCCTTTCGAACTTAAGCTCCTTCATCTCGGAGGCGATACTGTAAATCTCACCTTTGGGAACCCCTCTGTCCGCCGCAACCAGCTTGCAAGCGGACATTTTGCTGTTGCCTAAGCTTATATATCGGAGTATATGCTCCTCAACCGTCAGCTGCTTCCAGAAGCTGTCGGCTTGGTCGTCAGCTCCTTCAACTATCAAGACAAACTCGCCTTTTTTTAATGAAGGCTCACCTGCTTTCAAGACTTCGGGCAATTCCTTTAGGTTTGAGCGGATAAAGCGTTCGTTCAGCTTGGTAAGCTCCTTGGCAAGTACGCTTTTACGGTTCCCGAGAGCCTCATACAGCTCCATGAGTGTTTTATCCAGATCGTGAGGGGCGATATAATAAATAAGCGTTCTTTTTTCGTTTCTTACACCGTCAAGGTATTCCCGTCTTGTCTTCCTGTCATCGGGCAGAAAGCCCTCAAAGCAGAATCTATCCGACTTCAGACCCGAACCGGAGAGTGCGGTCACCGCGGCGCAGGCTCCGGGCAGCGGAACAACCTCTATACCCTTTTCTGAGCACAGGGAGACAAGCTCTGCTCCGGGGTCGCTGATTGCGGGCGTTCCCGCATCCGTTATCAGTGCGCAGGATTCTCCTTTTATAAGGCGTTCGCAGATTTTCCCCCCGTTTATGCTCTTATTATGCTCATGGTAGCTGACCATAGGCTTCTTCATACCGAGCAGCATTAGGAGCTTCCCGCCTATACGGGTGTCCTCCGTCGCCACAAAGGAGCATTTTTCCAGCACTTCCTTTGCACGCAGCGTTATATCCGACAGGTTGCCTATCGGAGTGGGAACGATGTATAAAATGCCTTTTTCGGATATTTTAGATGAAATTTTCATAAATCCCTTCGGTTATGCTAAGTATAATGCTTATGTTCTGGTTTTGGTTAGATTGTATTTATCATTAAACTCATTTTTGGTTATTCCATAAAACACCAAATCATAATATTTGCCGTTAGTATATTTGCTTTCTCTTTGCTTTCCTTCTTGAATAAATCCTAAAGAATTATGCAATGCTTTTGAAGCTTCATTATAATCGTATACTGATATATTGCATTTATGAAAACGCAGCTCATTAAAATAATAATTTAAAAATAGCTTTACAGCTTCGGAAGCATAGCCTTTTCGCCAGTGTTCACGACAGATTCCTATACCATATGAAAATGTACCGTCTGACCGGTTAGCATGAGTTATATTAATCCCGCCTACGGCTACATTGTCCAGTGTTTCAATAACAAGGTAGCAGCGCTCCCAAGTATTAAACCTCTTTACATCGTTTTCCCAGCCGTCTTTGCGTGATTCTACTGAATAAGGAAAATGTATAACATCGCATAATCTGTCGTTTTCTGTATCATATTCTAAGTTTTCAATCTTTTTTTTATTTCTTTCGATGTCCTCAAGCGTTTCTGCTCTGAGACGAATTTTTTCACCTTGAAAAATATTATAGTTCATTCCTTTTTACTCCTTGCTTTTTATAGGTAACACGAATAATACACACTTGTATTTTACCATACTAAAATCCGAAAAATCACATTTTTTGAGTTTTCTTTTTATGCTTGCGTACCCGTAGCTTGATGTACAAGCCGGGCATTTTGTTTATAAGAAAGTCCTTCAATACATTACGTATCTTTGTATAAATATCATGCAGAAAAACAAGGAACCTGTGCGGGGTAAGGCGGCTCGTAACCTGCCAGTCCAAAAAACGCTCATAAGGCTTGCCAATCCATTCCGGCATGGCAAACGCCCGCTTATACCGCTTGACGAAGTGCATAAAATATGCCTCAATAAACAGCACCTCATGCTCGGGGAACTGCTCCTGTTTTAAGGGAACCCGGCAGTCCGGCGTTATAACCTTGGGCAGAAAGCCCGCCTGCTTAGCGGTCTCGTACAGAGCGGTGCCGGGGTAGGGGTAGAATATATTCGGCACAACACGGTCGCTCTTCATGCGGGCGTTAAGCTTGATTGTTTTAAGCGCCTTGTGTATATCCTCATAGGGCAGACCGATTATATTGTAGGTCAGCTGCGCTATCCCGTATTTATGGAACCATTTGCTGCAGTTTATCATCATTTCGTCCGTCATAAACCGCTTTAGATACTTGAACCTGATTTCCTGATCCCCGCTCTCCAGACCCATATCGATGGTATAGCAGCCCGCCTCCTTCATACGGCGAACCGTATCCTCGGTAAGAATATCAAAGCGGATATTCCCGGTAAAGGGCAGCCCTATTTCATCCTTGTACAGGTCGATGAACCTGTCAAACCAGTCGGGGAACATATTGAATATTGCGTCCCGGAAGTTTATGAACCTTATGTTCGGGTACTTCCCGAGCAGTGTTTTAAGGTATAGAATACCGTTTTCAGGACTGCGGAAGCGTGCGTACAGCTTTTTGTTTGGGTAGACGTTCCGAAACTGTGAGTTTCCGCAGTAGGTGCAGTTATAGAAGCAGCCTCTGCTCATCATAACAATGGCGGTGTTTACCTTCACGCTGTCAAGGTTCTTGTAATCAAATAAATCAAAATCGGGTATGGGAATCCTGTCAAGGTCGGCAAACAGCGGGCGGACCGGATTTTTTATAAAACCGCCGTCCTCACCCTTGAACCAAAGGCTCTCAACCGAGGTATAATCCTCACCGGCGCTCATCTTGTCGCAGAGCTCAAGCAAGGCATACTCGCCGTCTCCGATACAGACCGAATCCACTCCGTCAACCCCAAGCACCTCGCCGGGTACGAGTGTACAGTGGTAGCTGCCGCAGGTTATGAACACCTCCGGAAAAACCTCTTTTGTCCATTTTATATATGTCTGTGCATCCGAAAAAGCGGTGGTTCGTATGGAAAAGCCTATAATATCAAACTCGCCCTTTTCCCTAAGCTTCTTTTTGAATTCGGCTTCCTCATGTAAATAAAGCAGATGCAGAAGGGAAACACCGTGTCCGCCCTGCTTTAAAACTGCGGATATGGACGCCAGCCCTTCGCTGTAGCTCCCTCCGCTTACCTTACCCTTTGTGTCCCTGTCCGTATAATCGGGATAAACAAGCAGTACTCTTGCTTTTCTGCCCTTCAAGTCTGTCATTTTTATGCTAAATACCTTCTTTCAGAGTTTTACCTACATTAGTCGCCCTTTGCTTCATACCAGTTCTTTCCGATATTGGCGTCCACCGAGAGCGGCACCTTCATTTCAAAGGCGTTTTCCATGGAGCGGGTAAGTATTTCCGCAGCCTTTTCAGCCTCCGAACGGGGAGCCTCTACGATTAGCTCGTCATGTATCTGGAGTATGATTCTTGCCTTAAGACCTGCGTTCGAAAGCGCATTGTCGGTGTCTATCATGGCTTTTTTTATTATATCGGCGGCGCTTCCCTGAATGGGTGTGTTCATGGCTACCCGCTCACCGAAGGCACGAATCTGCGCTTTTGGAGAGGTTATCTCGGGGATATAGCGTCTTCTGCCCAGCAGAGTGGTAACAAACCCGTCCTTTTTGGCGGTGGCAACCGTTTCGTCCATGTATTTCTTTACATCCGGATATTTCGAAAAATACCCTTCTATATATTCCTTTGCCTCCCGGCGGGAAACTCCGATGTCCGCGGCAAGCGAAAAATCACCTATGCCGTAAACGATACCGAAATTAACCGCCTTGGCACGCTTTCGCATCTCACCCGTAACCATATCCTGCGGCACTCCGAACACCTGCGAGGCTGTAATTGTGTGTATATCCTGTCCTTCCAGAAATGCCTTTATCAGTGTTCTGTCTCCCGAGATATGGGCGAGCACCCTTAGTTCAATCTGGGAATAGTCCGCATCTATAAGCACCCAGCCCTCTTTTGCGATAAAGAACCTACGCAGCTCTTTGCCTAATTCCTGCCGCACCGGGATGTTTTGAAGGTTGGGCTCAACAGACGAGAGCCTTCCGGTAAGAGTCTGCGTCTGCTTGAAGGTGGTGTGAATCCTTCCGTCCTCGGGAGAAATAACCTTTAAAAGACCGTCGGCATATGTGCTCTTAAGCTTCTGTATCTGACGGTAATACAGAATCGGCTCTATAATCTCCGGCTTGTACAGCCGCAGCTTTTCCAGTACGTCCACATTGGTGGAATATCCTGTTTTGGTTTTTTTGTAGTGCGGGAGCTTCAGCACCTCAAAAAGCACCTGCCCGAGCTGCTTTGGGGAGTTAATGTTAAACTCTCTGCCAGCCTCGGCATATATGCTTCTTTCCGTCTGAACCAGCCAAGCCTCCAGCGTTTCGGAATATCCCTCCAGCCCTTTCCTGTCAAACGCAAATCCGGTCTCCTCCATCCTTGCAAGCAGGAGAGCGAGAGGAAGCTCAATTCCTTTGTACAGGTATTCCTGCTCGTTTTCCCTTGCCGTCTCAAGCATTTTTTCGAAAAGAGCGGGGAATAGGGAAACGTCGAACCCATCCGCCGTAAGGCTTAGATACATAAGAGTAAGCTTTTCAAACGAAACGCCGTTGTCGGCGGGGGAGAGCACATAGCCGAGCAGGGATATATCATCCACAGAGCAGTTAAGGGATGTATTTTTTCCACGGAGCTGATGAAAAAGCTCCTTTGTCGACCATACGCAAACCGAGCATTGCGGCTCTGAAAAAAGAACCTTTGCGCTATCATTAAACGGTACGGTAAGGAACTCCTTTCCATCCGTTGCATGGATTATCTCATCCTTAATATGCACAAAGAGCCTTTTTTTCAGGGCGATTTCTTTTAGTGATGAAATATTGCTTTCTGCAAAAACATGCTCTTTTGGCTTTTTTTCTTCCTCTGTAAGATTAAAACGGTCTATAAACTGCCTGAACTCCAGTCTTGTAAAAAGCTCCCTTAAAAAGGGCTTGTCCTTGTCTTTATATCTGTAATCGCCGATATTACCGGAAACAGGTACCAGCTTGCAGATCTCGGCAAGAAAGCGAGACATAACCGCGCTGTCCCTGCCTGCAATAAGCTTGTCCCTGACAGCGCCCTTTATATTCTCTATATTCTCGTACACGCCGTCCAGACTGTCGTATTCCGCAATCAGCTTAAGCGCACCCTTTTCGCCTATTCCGGGAACTCCGGTTATGTTGTCCGAGCTGTCGCCCATGAGAGCCTTGACATCGATAAGCTGAGCGGGCTTAACACCGTACTTTTCCCATATGGCTTTTTCATCAAAAATCTTGGTTTCGTTGGTGGCGGCAAGGTGTACCGCGGTTCCGTCCCCCACAAGCTGAAGGCTGTCCTTGTCCCCCGTAACAATTACACATTCGCAGCTGTTTTCCTTAGCTATGCGGGAGAGAGTGCCTAGAATGTCGTCGGCCTCGTAGCCCTCCTTTTCAAGCAGCACAAGTCCCAGCCCCTCGGCGACCTTTTTTGCGTATGGCAGCTGGGCCGCCAGCTCGTCCGGCATACCTTTGCGGGTTGCCTTATAGGTATCGCAGGCATCATGTCGGAAGGTTTTCTTCGGTAAATCAAACGCAATTGCCGCATAATCCGGCTTTTCGCCGAGTGATGAAATGCCTTTTTCGATTATATTAACAAAACCGAAAACCGCATTGGTGGGCAGCCCGTCCTGCGTAGTGAGCGGGCGGATACCGTAGAAAGCCCTATTTAATATGCTGTTTCCGTCAAAGATGATCATTCTGCCCATTCCATGCGCTCCTTTACGGCTTTTTTACATAAAAAGTTTAGCACAGCGGCATAGCTTTGTCAAGGTAAGTAATGCTTATACTATGCGTTTTCTAAACACAGTTTACGGTTGTTCCGTCTATAAGTTTTTGCAAATCCTGCCGCAACAAAAATATCAGAAAATACAAAAGGTTCCCGGCGGTATATATCGCCGGGAACAAAGGTCATTATTTTAACAAAAAAACATACATTGTCACAATTCTGCTCAGGCTCTCCTTGCCTATACTATTGTAAAAGAGCCATAAAAGCACATGCCCTTTTCGACATGTGCTTTTTATGTTGCTTTTTAGCTTGGTATATTCGTTTTTTCCTGCTCTGATGTGTCATCGGCGACCTCTTCCTTGACTTCCGCACCTTCAACATCCTCTGCGGGAGCGGCTTGGTCATCCTGTTCGGGAGCTACCGCTTCTTCGGGTACAGCCGCTGCTTCCTCTGTCACGGTTGCTGCGGTGTTTTCCTCTGTGTCAGGAGTAGAAGCCTCTACGGGTTGGCTTTCATCACCATCGGCTTCCGTTCCGTCAAGTAATGCCTTAATAGAAAGGCTTACCCTGTTTCTCTCCATATCGATGGCTGTAATCTTTGCTGTAACCTTATCGCCTAGCTTGAGCACAGAGGCGGGGTTGCCCACAGGCTTCGCAGCAATCTGTGTGTTGTGTATAAGCCCGTCTACTCCGGGAATTATCTCGGCAAAAGCACCGAAGGGCATAAGGCTGACTATAGTTGCGTCTATGATATCCTCAACCTTGTAGCTCTTCTCAAAGATATTCCACGGATTATTCTCCTCTGTTTTGTAACCCAGCGAAATGCGCTTTTTCTCGGTATCTATACCCTTGATATATACATCAATCTTATCCCCGATGCTAAACAGCTCTGCGGGCGGCTTAAGTCTGCCCCAGGACAGCTCGGTGATGTGCACCATTCCGTCAACCGGACCTATGTTTACAAAAGCACCGTAGCTTGTGAGGGAACGCACAGTGCCGGAGAATCTCTGACCGACCTCTGCGCCGGTAAAGAACTCCTCGGTTTCCTTCCTGCGCTGCTCCCGTTGAGCATTGCGGATGGAACCGACGGCACGCTTGCGCTGCTCGTTTGTCTCGATTATTTTAAGCTCTACCTTTTTTCCTCTGAGCTGGTCGAGAGAAGCGCTCCTGGGCAAGCCGGAATGAGAAGCGGGTACAAACACCTTTACTGTTTTTATACCGACCAGCACACCGCCTCGGATAACATCCTTAACGGTACCGTCAAGAGTGCTGCCATCCTCGTATGCCTGCTGTATCGCAGACCAGTGCTTTGATTGGTCAAGCTTCTTCTTGGAGAGAAGCACTGTACCTTCTACATCGTTGAACTTGATGCAGATTACATCAATCGGTTCCCCGACATGGTATTCCTCTTCTAAGTCAACCCCGCTATCCGAAGTAACTTCCTCGTAAGGAAGTATACCGGTATGCTTGGTTCCCAAATCTACGTGTATTTCCGCCGGACTTACCGCAGAAATAACACCGGTCACCCTTTCCCCTGTATTTAAAGTTTTGAATGACTGATCCAGCATTTCCTCAAAGCTCAGATCCTTGTTGGTAATATCCGTCATTGTTTGAAAAACCTCCTGTATTATGCTGCACGGAGTGGAAGCACCGGCAGTTATAGCTATTGTTTTTGCATTTTTGAACATTTGCGGAGGATAATCGTTCAGCTCGTCCGCGGTTTCTATATGAAGTGCATTAACGCAATTTTTTGCTGCGATACCGTATAATTTTGCGGTATTCGAGCTGGATTTGCCCCCGACAACAACGACAATATCATTTTCCTTCGCTAAAGCAAGCACCTCTTTTTGCCTGAGGTCGGTAACACTGCATATTGTATCAAATATTCTCGTATTTGTATATAGATATTTTATGAATTTTTGGCATTTTTGCCATTCGGCGGTGTTGTATGTGGTCTGCGCAACAAGGACGATGTCCTCCTGCCGTTCCGGGTTTTTTAAGGCTCGTTCGGATAAATAACGCTCAAGCTCTCCGCAGTCCGCAAAAACCAGAGCGTTTCCCTTTGCGAAGCTGCGTATTCCCTGAACCTCCGGATGATTTTTGTCACCCATAATAATTACGGTGGTATCCTCCGGCTGCTTTGCCACAATACCATGTGCTTTTTTTACAAACGGGCAGGTTGCATCCACATATTGTATGCTTTTTTCCTCCAGCCTTTCATAGACCTGCTTAGTAACCCCGTGCGTTCGGATAAAGACCACCGCATTGCCGGTTAGGCGTTCTATTTCGGTAGGATCGATTATCTTTACTCCTCGCTGCTTTATGGAGTCGGTGAAGGTCTTGTTGTGTATTATTTCTCCAATACAGTAAATACTTGTGTCCGCACCTGTTTTTTTAACCTCCGCCTCGAGCAGGGTAACGGCACGCTTCACCCCGAAGCAAAAGCCGCTGCTCCCGGCAAGCGTTATTTTAGTCATTTTTCATACCAGCCTTGCTCATTGAATTGGTTGCAAACAAAGGAGAAGCAATATTCGGCAATATCCTTCTTGCGGGGCTCCTCGCAGCAGCTCAGATATTCCTGCGGCATAATGGGCTTTCCTATTATAATCTTTGTTCTGCGGAAGAGTCCCGGACGAAGTCTTTTGGTTATAATAGAAACCGGAAGCACGGGCACCTTAGTCATGGAAGCGATAAGCCCGAGACCGGCCTCCGCTTGCTCAGGTTCGGGCAAAATGCCCTTCTTCCTTGTGCCTTGCGGAAAAATCGCCACACAGTCCCCCTGCTTGATTACCGATATTATGGAGCGCACCGCATGAACATCGCTCTTGCCTCGTTTTATGGTTATAACCCTTACTTTTTTAAAGAGCCAGTTAAAAAACCTGAACCTAATCAGGGTGGAGCGGGCAACAAAACGCTGCGTTCTCTTAAGAGGCAATGCGATAAAAACCGGATCAGAAAAGGAGGAATGGTTGGCGCAGACTATATATGGCGAGTCCGGCTCATTCTCCCGTCCCACAATCCTTACCAGAAAAAGAACCTTGACGAAGGGTATCAGAATTGCCCTTATAAACCTATAAAACATTCAGCTTAGATTTCCTATGATTATTTTTTTTAGCTCCTCAAGATTCTCCTGTATTGAGGTGCCGGAATTGTCGTGTATAATAGCGTCCTCGGCGGGTACTGCGGGTGCGACCTCCCTTTCACGATCATTCTTGTCCCGCCACCTTATATCAGCGAGCACATCCTCGTATTTTACATCCTGACCCTTTTCTAACAGCTCTTTATAACGGCGGCGTGCTCTGGTCTCGTCGTTGGCAACCATAAATATTTTTACCTGTGCGTCGGGAAGCACAACCGTGCCTATATCCCTGCCGTCCATAATAACATTGTTGGTGCCGGCAATATTGCGTTGTAATTCCAGCAAAAAGTCGCGCACCTCCGGTATTTTGGATACATCCGAGGCATACTTGGAAATCTCGGGAGTGCGTATCTCGTCCCCGATTTGCTCGCCGTTAAGGAAAACCACTCCGCCCCCGTCTACAAGCCGCATGGTGATGCTTATTTCCGGAAGCAGGGCTACGATACCCTCCTTGTCGTGCGATGCAAGACCTTTTCGCCAAACATAAAGACCTATTGTGCGGTACAGGGCTCCCGTATCGATATATACATAGCCCATATCCTTTGCGAGCAGCTTAGCCATGGTGCTCTTGCCCGAGCCCGAAGGTCCGTCAAGTGCTATTTTTATAGTTTTATTTGTCATTTTCAGCCCACCTATGAGTAATTTTACACAAATTATATTATATAGCATTTTATAATATTATGCAATAGGTTTAGTTAATAAAGCGGATAAAAAAACCACACGCAGCAGCGAATGGTTTTTATGGAGAGCAGGAGCATTGTTAAATCAGTACTTTATTAAGTAATAGATAATATAGAACCAGCCGAAAATACCGTGCAGAATTGCCCACGGAATGGATTGCCAGGTGACGAAGGACACAACCATTGCCAAGCAGCTGCCGAAGCCTATTCCGGTCTTTGCCGCCTTGCCGATTTGTACGTTATAATTAGTTGTTTTGTTTTCCATAAAATGAGAGCCTCCTAAAGTATATTATTCAAAGTCTTTATAAAGAAAACTGGGTTGGATTCCGGTATTGTTCTGGTATTTACCGTTAATATATGAATCATACTCACCCTTTATGGTGTGGTAATAGATTTGGCATATTTCTACATTGGGATAGATAATAACAGGCTGAACACAAAATATTTCGAGAGTCCAATAACCCGAAAAGCCTATATCACCAAAGCCGGCTGTTACATGAATAAACAAGCCTAAACGCCCAATTGATGACCGACCTTCCAGCATAGGAACATATTCATGTGTTTTTGTAAATTCGTTTGTTCTTCCTAAATAAAGCTTATTTGGTTGTAATGTCAAACCGTCTTCCGGGATAATGATTTTCTTCGTTTTGTTTTGCTTTTTCATATCTAATATGTTGTTTTCATACACCAATAGCTCATTACACAATGATAGGTTATAACTGTTAGGGTTTATCTTCTTTTTATCAAAAGGTTCGATAATAATGTCCTTACCAATATGCTTTAATATTTCTTTACCGGAAAGTATCATAGTAATTCCTCATTTTTGTGTTTATTTTCCTAAGATATTTACAAATCAGTTTAATTTATTAATCTGCTTCTATCGCTGATTGCATATGGCATTTTTATCACTTGTTCGGGATTGTCATGTCCCGGTATATTGGACTGATTTTTTCATTATTCAAATAGCTATACACTCAAAAATATTTATATAAGTACTCTTAATATGTGGTCTGAAATTGATTTATTAAGTATAATCAACATATACATTAAATTCTTTTATTACCCAATTTTCACCATTATTTATTATTATAAAATAATAATCGAGGGTATAAGTGGTGTCAGGTTTTGACTTCGTTGGTACTGTTACAAAGATTGAGCCATCATCTTTCATTTCCATTTTTGCTTCCTCATATACCCAATATAAAAAGATAATATCAATCAGCCCCGGATCTCCTAACTTATAGAGAACGCCGTCTTTCTCTACGTAAAAAGCAGGATTTACTTCATCAAAAGGAATGGTAAGCATTCTAATATTATTCTCTGCTTCATCAGCAGGTAAAAACGTTTTAAAGAAATCAAGAATATCTTGAAAAGACTTAAATCTATCATCGTCAACTATAACATACTCATATTGGTCGTCAATAGGTTCAGGTGCTTCGATATACTTTAATCTATCTTCAAATATATCCTTGTGTGTTAATATTTTCTCATAAACATCCGATACAATTGCTTCAACATCAATTACGTCTGATGAAGCTTCTTGACTGAGTGTAGATAAATCTAAGGATACATCATCCAATGAAGCATCATCGATTTTGGATTCATTTGAGGAAAATGTACTATTATTAGAATCCATTGATTCACCTTCTTTACTTTCGCATGATGTTAACAACGTAATTAATGCTAATATTGTTAACAAAGATAAGCATATAATTTTTTTCAAAATTGTTCTCCTTTATAAGTATACTATTTTGCATTGAAGAATTGAATATATACTGCATTTTTTTAGCATCATAATATATTCACTTTCTGTATTTATTACATGATTCGCTAGGTGCAGTCGAGTGTAACTGCACCTGGCACTTTTTCACTTACGGGATTATAGAGTTTTTATTATTCATAACGGTAATAATGGTTGATAATCTCATCGTCAAAGGTATACAGGATATCCGCATTTGGCAGTTCTGCTTCTTCAAAGCTCATATCTGCGCCAAGATCTATATAGTATTCCCTCAACCTTTCCACTCCAGCGACAAATACTTCCTTTGGTACATTAAAGTACTCTATATATTGCACGCATAACATCCTTTCAGGATCTCGTTCCGCATGATTTATAAAGTATTGTCTTTCTTCCTTAGTCTGCCCTAATCTGAAGTTGGCAGGGTCCATATACCAACAATCGCGGTATGGCTTCCCGTTTGGCCATATTTCCTTATCATATTCGTACAGCTTAATAGAACCGGGAACATAAATCGGCAATCCGGTGTCCGGGTCTGTGGGGATTGAAGTGTCTGACTGCGTAACCTCGGAAGATTCACCGCTGGATGCTTCTTCGCTGGTTGTTTCTTGACTAGATGCTTCCAACAAAGAGGTACTCGCACTTTGGCTCTCATCCGGTGGATTTTTATCACATGCCGACAGCGAAATCAGAATCAACAGTGCTAGAAACAGCAAAACTATGTTTTTCATATTATCTACTATCCTATCTTATGTTATGAACCTAACAATTTCTATTTGTTTTACTTTAGCGTGTTTCTTAATCTCTTTTTAATAAATTAACATATGTCTTATAAAATGTCAAATAAAAAAAACTCCATGAAACATAAATCATCAAGGAGTTCGCAATGGAGCTGGTGGAGGGACTTGAACCCTCGACCTGTTGATTACGAATCAAACCGAAAATGCCTATAATCAATGACTTTGGGCTCGTCTGACGTATTTTATACCTTAATTTTATTTTATTTTCAACGCTTTTCGGAGCAATTCGGGGGATTCGTGGACGTACAGTTTTATAGTAATATCTACACTTGCGTGACCGAGGTATTTAGACACGGCGTATATATCTTTAGTCTTTTCATACAGAAGCGTTCCGCAGGTATGCCGGAGCTCATGAGGGTTTAATACCGGTATTTTCTTGTGCTCTTTAACTAACGCTTCCATGAAATCATCATAACGCCTTTTCCGAAAATTACTTGGCGTTATCGGCAGCTCTTTGTTTTTCAACGATGTCATAACATATTCGGTAGGCTTGCCGCAATTCTCTTTAAGCATTTTTAAGAGCTCACCGCCCAACGGTAGTATCCTATCACTGTACTGACTTTTTGTTTTATCGTCCTTGTTGTCGTTATCGTCCGTAAATCCTCTCTGTATATGAACGCTACGCTTTTTAAGGTCTATATCTCCCCACTTTAACCCGCACAGCTCGGACGTGCGCAATCCCAATTCCAATAACAGCCGTATGTACAATCCAAAAGGGTGCATTTTGCAGAACTCATATATTTTAGTAACCTGAGCCTTTAAGTAGGTGCGTTTTTTTGTTACTGGGACTTTACTCACAAATGAAATACTTTTTACGGGATTTCTACGGCAAAGCTCGTTGTCTATAGCTGTTTCAAAAATACCGTTCAAGCACACCCTCATTTTATCCATGGCGCTTTTTGAACAGACTGTTCTTTTTGCCGAGACAAACTCCTGTATATTAAGGGGTTGTATCAGGTCTATTCGCATTTCTCCCAAAAAAGGGATAAGGTGGTTATTAACCGTGTTTTCGTAAGTATGAGTATAGGTGTTGTTTTTCACCTTGCCCTCTTTGTAATTTTCAAGCCATGTGGTTGCCCATTCTTTGAATGTGGCTTCACGGCTTACCAGCGTGTCGCCTACAAGCCTGTGCGCCATGAGCTTAGCTTCATATTCTTTTGCT
This sequence comes from uncultured Oscillospiraceae bacterium, assembly GCA_964525815.1. Classification (GTDB taxonomy): domain Bacteria; phylum Bacillota; class Clostridia; order Oscillospirales; family CAG-382; genus UBA1049. The sequence continues at coordinate 764 of CAZGJQ010000023.1, read as the reverse complement.
TGCCGTTCGCAATCCTCGAAGCTTATCCGACTGTAGAAGGATTTTCTCTTATTACTGCCTGTAAGCTTTTTAAATGAACGTTGTATTCCATATCTTCCATCAGCTCTGTTCGGTGGTCGCTTCGGTGGTCGGGGCATTGTTTATATTTCCTCCTGTTCTTCTTCATTCTCCGGGGGTATGTTAAAGAACACCCGCACTCTTTTGCTTTTGGTTAAGTAGGTTATCCATATAATTGTCGAAATGAAATTTAAAATACTTATACCAGTACTATAAAATCCTTCCCCCATAAATAATGTGATAAAGAAAGTAGCAACTACTATAAATAACGTTATATAGGATAGATTTAATAGTATATCCAGAGACTTTTCGTTGCGCCCTGAAGCTATGTAACGAAAGGATAAAATACAGTATATCATTAAATACAAATCACTTATGCATAAGTAAATAAAATATCCAGATATATAACTAACACTAACGTTCATGAGAGAAATTATCCCGATAAAAATAAAAACTACACCAAGGCTAAATCTTATACGAAAAAACAGTAAGAACCCGCCCAACTTCTTATACTTTTCCGTCTTATAAATATCCATGTTTCTTTCCATACCGCCCCTACCCTTTAAACTTACGCTTTGTTTCGATAACTTCCCCAAGTATGTGGACTTCCTGAAGCTCCTCCCCGAAAAGTATCCTCGGCTCGTAGTCCGGATTTAATGAAGCAAGCGTTATGGCGTTGGCGTGTTTCTCTACACGTTTTAAGGTGC
>CAZGJQ010000022.1:0-24970 GCA_964525815.1 uncultured Oscillospiraceae bacterium | reverse complement strand
ATGAGTCGTTTTCAATTGCGGTGCGTACCTGCTCCATAAGATTGTTATAAAAATACAGGTTGTGCATAACCGCAAGCCGCATTGCAAGCGTTTCCCTTGCCTTGAAGAGGTGCCGCACATATGCTCTCGAATAGCTTCGGCATACCTCGCAGCCGCAGTTTGCGTCTATGGGGCTGTCGTCATACTTAAACTTTTCGTTAAGAACATTCAGATAACCGTTGCTTGTAAAGAGATTGCCGTGCCTGCCGTTGCGGGAGGGCATAACGCAGTCGAAAAAGTCTATGCCCCTGTCCACGCATTCCAAAAGATTAATCGGAGTGCCCACTCCCATCAGGTAGCGGGGCTTTTCCTTGGGCATATAAGGCTCGGTAACCTCTATAACACAGTACATTTCCTCGGCGGGCTCTCCCACCGCAAGCCCTCCGAGTGCAAAGCCGTCCAAATCCAGCTCTGTAATCCTTTTCATATGCTCTGTGCGCAAATCGTCATAAACACCGCCCTGACCGATTCCGAACAGCATTTGTCTGTTGTTTATGGTTTCTTTCAATAGGTTAAGCCTGTCCAGCTCGTTCTTGCAGCGCACAAGCCAGCGGTAGGTACGGTCGCAGGACGCCTTTATATAGCTGTGCTCGGCAACGGAGGACGGACATTCGTCAAATGCCATTGCGATTGTGGAGGCGATTTTTGATTGTATCCCAATACTGGACTCCGGGGTCATATGGATTTTTGCGCCGTCCACGTGAGAAGAAAATATAACCCCGTCCTCGGTTATATTGCGAAGCTGCGCTAAGGAAAAAACCTGAAAACCGCCGCTGTCCGTAAGCACCGGTTTATCCCAGTTGAAAAACTTATGAATTCCGCCTAACCTATATATAACATCCTCACCCGGGCGCACATGCAGATGATAGGTGTTGGACAGCTCAACCTGACACTTTAAATTCTTAAGGTCAAGGGTTGAGATTCCTCCCTTTATTGCCGCAGAGGTGCCTACATTCATAAACACAGGTGTTTGTATTTTTCCGTGAACGGTGTCAAGCTCTCCCCGCCTTGCACCGCCGCTTTGTTTAATAAGTCTGAAGCTCATATCCTTTTCCTTAGGTAATTAATGACGGTCAAAAAACTTCTCTATCTCCCGTTTGGTGATTTCCTTAACGACCGGACGTCCGTGTGGGCAGAAGCGAATGTTACCCTCCTCCAGCAGTCTTTCCACCAGCCATTCGTTATGTACGGGATGATTGCTCTCCCCCGCCTTCATCGCCGCCTTACATGCAACCGTAAACAATGCCCTGTCGCAGCGCTCCTCAAAAGAAAGCGCGTTGCCCTCGGTAAGCCTTACCGCAAAATCCTCAAGAATGCTTTGTAGGGCTTTGGTGTTTGCCAATGTGGCGGGAACGGCTCTTATTATCAGCGTATCGCTGCCGAACGGCTCGGCGTTAAATCCGTATTCCTCTAAATACATAAGGTTGCCGAACAGAATATCCGCCTGCTCACGAGTAAGAGTAACCGTAATTCCTTCCAGGAGCTGCTGAGAAACGGCTTCTTTTTTATTTACAAGCTCCTCATACAAAACCCGCTCATGCGCAGCATGCTTGTCTATAACAAGCACCTTGTCCTTTAATTCAACAAAAACATATGCGTTATATGCCTCCCCGATTATTCTGTAAGGCTTCTCCTCGGTGAATAAAACCGTCTCAGCGGGATGATTTTTTAAATATTCGTTTTTTTCCTCCGGAGTAAGCTCGACAAGCGGGCTCTTAAGCGTCATTATTTTATCCGTTTTGAGATCTATAACCGGAAGATCCTCCTCGCCTATATCCGGCTTGAATACCTCGTACCCGATAACATTTCCCTCGCTGTTCTTACGAGAAGAGGGGGGAATATAGCCTGCGGAATAGGGTGTTTTGTTGCTCGGCGGCTCGTTTTTCTGCTCCTGCTGCATATCCGTAATGCCTTCCGGAGAAGATAGCATATTCTTTACGGCATAATATATAACCTCAAATATTCTTCTCTCGTCCGTAAACTTAATCTCCAGCTTTGCCGGATGAACATTGACATCGGTATTTTTTGCGTTAAGGGTTATATTTATTATACCCGCAGGGTGCTTTCCGTGCGGTAGATAGGAGCGAAACGCCTCCTCAAGCGCCGCCATAACCGTTTTGGAGCGTACAAAACGCCCGTTAACAAAGAAAATCTGCAGGGTTCGGCTACCTCTCGCATTATCGGGTGTGGTTACAAATCCGCTTGCCCGTACTCCGTCAATCTCATAATCTATCCTTTTTAGACCGTTCGAAAAGCCTCTGCCGTAAATTGCATAAACAGCGGAGAGCAGCTTGCCGTCTCCGGGGGTAAAAAACCTTTTCTGCCCCTCGCTTGTGAAGGAAAAGGAAATATCGGGATGAGACAATGCTATACGCTCGGCGGCTGCCGCCGCTGCTGCGGCTTCGGAGGAATCCCTTTTCAGGAACTTTTGCCTTGCCGGAACATTATAGAATAAATCCCGCACAATGACGGTGGTTCCGCTCGGACATCCGGTGTCGTCCATAACTACGCCGTTCTCGTCCGCAGTCAGACGGGTACCCGCCTCGGCTTCTTTGTGCTTGGAAATGATTTCGATCCTGGAAACCGCGCTTATTGCGGCCAGTGCTTCTCCCCTGAAGCCGAGAGACAGTACTCCGTCAAGGTCTGCGCCCGTCTTAATCTTGCTGGTAGCATGACGGAGCAGAGCCTTGGGCATATCGTCTCTGGCGAAGCCGGCACCGTTATCGGTTACCCGCATATAGCCTCTTCCCCCGCCCTTTATCTCAACGCTTATCGAGGTTGCTCCGGCGTCAATAGCGTTTTCTATCAGCTCCTTGAGAGCGGAGGCGGGTCTGTCGACAACCTCTCCGGCGGCTATCATATTAGCGGTTTGTGTATCCAGAATATTTATTATGCCCATTGTCTGCTCACCTCCGAGTTCTACTCCGTCAATTTCTTAAGCTCATAAAGCAAGGTCAACGCCTCATAGGGTGTAAGCGTGTTAATATCCGTATTCCTGAGCTTTTCCTTTATTCCGTCTGCAGCTATGTCCTCAAAGGAGATATTTGCATGGTCTTGTTCTCTAATTTTGCTTTGTTTGCGTACCGTGTCGTTTACTCCGTCAAGAGAAGCAAGTATCTGCCTTGCTCTTTTTACAACACCGTTTGGAACACCCGCAAGCAGGGCGACCTCGATTCCGTAGCTGTCGTCCGCCGCTCCTTTTACGATTTTACGCAAAAAGATAATATCATCCCCCCGCTTTTTGGCGGCGATATTGTAGTTTACAACTCCCTCCAGCTCACCCTCCAGCTCGGTAAGCTCGTGATAATGGGTGGCGAAGAGCGTTTTTGCGCCGATCTTCTTGCAGGTGTACTCCACTACCGCTCTGGCGATGCTCATTCCGTCATAGGTTGAGGTTCCTCTGCCTATTTCGTCATATATAATAAGGCTCTTTTTTGTTGCGTTCTTTAGAATCTCCGCAACCTCGTTCATCTCCAGCATAAAGGTAGAGCTGCCGGAGGCTAAATCGTCGGAAGCACCCACACGGGTAAAAATTCTGTCCACTACCCCTATTCTTGCCTGTGCCGCCGGTACAAAGGAGCCTATCTGCGCCAGCAGGACACAGAGTGCAGTCTGCCGCATATAGGTTGATTTGCCCGCCATATTGGGTCCGGTTATCAGCATAAGGCGGGTCGCGCCGCAATCAAGGTTACAGTCGTTGGGTACGAAATAGCTGTCCTGCAGGAACTTCTCCACCACGGGATGACGGCTGTCCTTTAATATAATTTTATCGGAATAGTCCACCTCCGGGCAGGTATAATTATATTCCCTCGCCACTGTCGCAAGAGAGGATAATACATCAAGGCTTGCTACCGCAGATGCGGTTTCCTGTATCCGAGACAGCGCTTTGAGTATATAATCCCTGAGTGAGCAGAACAGCTCGTATTCCAATGCGCAAACCCTGTCCTTTGCTCCGATGACCCTGCTCTCAATATCCTTGAGCTCCTCGGTAACATAGCGCTCGCTGTTTGCAAGGGTTTGCCGTCGTATGTAGTCGGGAGGAACCTGCCCGATAAAGGACTTCGAAACCTCTATATAATAACCAAAAACCTTGTTATAGCCGATTTTGAGGGTGCGTATTCCCGTTTTTTCCTTTTCGGTCGCCTCAATCTTACTAATCCATGTTTTTCCGTCGTTCATCATGGCACGAAGCTCGTCCACAGAGGCGTTGCAGCCGCTCCTGATTATGCCCCCCTCCCGAAGGGACACGGGCGGCTCCTCATCTATGGTTTTTTCTATGCTCCCGCCGATATCCTCGAGAGAGTCTATCTGACGGTTTATGTCCTTTAGCAAAGTGCTGTTAAAAACACTTAGCTTTTCTTTTATCTGCGGTAGCAGCTTTATTGTTGCCTCAAGCGCTTTCAAATCCCTTGCATTTGCGCTACCGTACACAAGCCGGGTGCACAGCCGCTCCATATCCACCACGTTTCGGAGCAGGCAGGTGATTTCATCTCTGGTGATGCTGTCCTCAAACAGCTCCTTTACCGCATTTTGCCGCAGCTTTATGGCATTGCAGTTCAGAAGAGGCTTGTCTATCCATTTGCGCAGCAATCTTGCTCCCGAAGCGGTTTTTGTCTTATCCAGCACCCAGATAAGACTGCCCTTTTTTTCGCCGCTCCGCAGGCTGCCGGTAAGCTCAAGGTTGCGGCGGGAAAAGCTGTCTATGCCGAGAAAGGCATCGCAGGAATAAAAAGTAAGGTTGCGCAGATAGCTTATATCGGTCTTTTGGGTTTGCTCTATGTAAAAAAGCAGGGCGCCGACGGCGGGAACCGCCGAGGACGTCGCAGAGCCGCCCTGTTCCTTCTCCCAGTTTTCACCATATTGCTTTTTTATTTTATTTTTTGCGGTTTCCGGCAGGAAGCTCTCCTTTTCGACAACGGTTACAAGAGAACCGAAGCGGTCGGAAAAGTGCTTTTTTATTTTTTCCGGCGCCTTTTCGTGGATAATAATCTCGCTCGGCATAAATGCGGCTGCCTCCGAAAAAAGTAGCTCGGTCGCAGCTTCTCCCAGCAGCTCGGCGGCGCTTATCTCTCCGGTGGAAATATCGGCGAACGCAACACCTATATTCGCATCGTTTTCGTAATAAAGAGAGCATATATAGTTGTTTTCGTGCTCGTTCAGAAACCCGCCCTCGGTTACCGTGCCGGGGGAAATAATACGCACCACATCCCGTTTTACAATGCCCTTTACCGTGGCGGGGTTCTCAAGCTGCTCACATATTGCCACCCTGTAGCCTTTGGTAACCAGCTTGGTTACATATCCCTCGGCCGCATGAAAGGGCACTCCGCACATGGGCGCCCTCTCCTCGCTGCCGCAGTCCCTGCCTGTTAGCACAAGCTCCAGCTCCCGGGAGGCCGTCTTAGCGTCCTCAAAGAACATCTCATAAAAATCGCCCAGTCTGAACAAAAGAATACAGTCCGGATAATCTTCCTTTATTTTTTTGTATTGCTCCATCATGGGGGACAGTGCCAATTCCTCTCACCTCCGGTACAAAGCTGTTTGTATTTTAATGGCAGCCGCTGCAGGAGGAGCAAGAACCTCCGCAGGAATCTGATTCCGGGTTTATAATGGTCTGCAGACCGGAATTAATCTCGGTAAACAGCATCCCCATTTTTTCTTCGGCGGCGGTCATGCGCTGCATGGCTTTATTCTCGGTTATCTCTGTGTAAAGCCTGTCTACCCTTTTTTTTATGCTCTCGATAAGCAGGGTGTCCTTTTCTTCCTTTGCGTTTTCCTGCTCAAGCAGCGAGCTCTGCACGTTGTATTCGTTTATTTTGGTTACCACTACATTGTCGCTCAGGTATGCTTCTTTTGCCTCCTTATATTCGACTATGTCGGCATCTCCCTCAAGCAGCGCCAAAAATTCCTCATACTTTGCTCTAAGCTTCTCGTTCATTTTCCGTTCCTTTCTATTTTTCAATAGCCTTTCCGATTAACGCGTAAGGCTGTGCCTTTTCTATCCTAACATCTATGAAAACGCCTTCTTCTACGGGTTTGTCGAAGGCAATTATTTTATTCTGGCTGCTCCTTCCGGAATAAGTGTCCTTTACCCTTCCGTCTGACAGCACTCTGACTGTTTTCCCTATGAAGCTCCGGTTGAGCTTAAGCGCATTCTCGTTTTGAAGCTGAGTGAGCGCATTAAACCGCCGAACCTTTTCCTCATGCGGGATCTGATCCTCCATATCGGCGGCGGGTGTACCCCTTCTGGGCGAATATATGAAGGTGTAAATCATATCAAACTCAACTGCCTTTACCACATCGAGAGTATCCAAAAAATCACTCTCGCTTTCGGTGGGGAACCCGCAGATTATATCGGTGGTAAGTGCAGCTCCCCTGACCTTTTCCTTTATTTCAAGCGCTTTTTCTATATATTGACGCTTTGTATACCGGCGATTCATCAGGGACAAAACCCTGTCGTTGCCCGCTTGAAAGGGCAGATGAAAATGACGGGCAATTTTTTCGTTTTCTGCCATAACGTCAATCAGCTCGCTTGAGGCATCCTTTGGATGGCTGGTCATAAACCGAACCCAGAACTCGCCGTCTAAGTTTGCGATATCGGCTAAAAGACACGGAAAGCTTTTTTCTCCGTTGTAAGAATTTACATTCTGTCCTAACAGGGTTATGTCCTTATAGCCTTCGGAGACAAGCTCTTTGACCTCGCCTATTATATTATCGTAGCTGCGGCTTCGCTCCCTGCCCCGTACCTGAGGAACCACGCAATAGCTGCAAAAATTGTCGCACCCATACATAATGGATACCCATGCCTTGTAGCTGCTCTCCCGACTTACCGGCATATCCTCGCTGATTACCCCGAACTCGTCATGCTTTTTTTCGGTAATAAACCAGGCTCTTTTTTTTGAGGAAATCGCAGTTTTTATAATCTCGGGCAAGCGATGGTGCATATCCGTGCCGAAAACAAAATCCACATAGGGATAGCTCCTCTTTACCTGCTCCCGACGGTGCTCCTCCTGCATCATGCAGCCGCAGATTCCAATAAGCATATCCCTGTTTTTTTCCTTCTGCTTTTTAAGCTGTCCGGTGCCGGACAGAACCTTGAGCTCCGCATGCTCTCTGACCGCACATGTGTTTATTATAATCAGCTCTGCGTTTTTTATGTCGCTTGTAAGCTCATAGCCGCACAGCTCCAGAGCACCCGCAATCCGCTCGCTGTCCGCCTCGTTCTGCTGACAGCCGAAGGTCCAAACCGCCGCACTTTTCCCTGTACAGACTTTTTTTAGGTCGGAGGCTATTTCCTTTTGTCTGTCTGTTTCCTTTTTTGTTATTAATACATTGCTCATTTAAATATTGTTCCCGTGTGAAGCAGATTATTTGCTAGATATTCGTCATAATTTTGGTCATGTGGGTCGAAGCTATAGACACATACCTGCCCTTCCCTTGCGGAGGCGTGTATATATTTACCCTCCCCCAAATAAACCGCCATGTGCCCCGGGAAGTAGAGAAGATCCCCCGCTCTTGCGTCCGAAAACGGAATTTCTCTTATGTTGGGGGATTTTGTTATGTCGGCATCCCTGTATATGATAATACCGTTAAGGTAATAAGCCATAAACGCCAATCCGGAGCAATCGATTCCCGCAGGAGTCTTTCCCCCCCAGCGGTACTGAGTCCCGAGATAGGAAAAAGCAGCCTCGCATATTTGCTTGCGCAGATTTTTTTCACTCGTCTGCGTCTTATCCTCGGTCAGCGGCTTAATATGATTCTTATGTATATAATATACCCTTTTATTCGGTAGCACCGCGAACCCGTATCTCTCGAACTGCTCGGAAAAGCCAACATCCACAAGAGAGCCCCTCGGAACAGTCATTACCGGTCGAAAACGGTTCTTCCCCTCGGGCAGAAGGTCGGAAAAGGAGACAGAAACCATCATATTCGGCTCGTGTACAGCCTCGCACACAAACGGCTTTTCCACATAACCCTCATATCCGTAAAACATTCTGATTTTATAAAAACCAGGTACAGTATCCAATATTTCGCAGCTCATACCGAACAAAGCTTCGTCAATATGCTCGCTTCTGAGATCGGGAGCGGCATAAATCGAAGCGACAGGTGTACATATAATTTCCAATGAAGTCCAGCCCCTCTGAATATAGTTATTTGTTTGTTTTTGCGCTCATAAATACCGCCAGCGCAACGGCGGGACAAACTCTCTCGTCAAATGCGTCAGGTATGATTTTATCGGCGGTCAGCTCGTTTTCCGGGATTATATCCGCTATCGCTTTTGCCGCCGCCAGCTTCATTTCCTCGGTTATCCTTGTCGCTCTCGCATCAAGTGCTCCTCTGAAAATACCGGGGAAGGCAAGCACATTGTTAATCTGGTTGGGGAAATCACTTCTGCCCGTTCCCACAACTCCGGCTCCTGCCTCAAGTGCCTTGTCGGGCAATATTTCCGGGTTGGGGTTTGCCATTGCAAATATTATCGGCTTCTCGTTCATGCTGCGAACCATCTCTTGACTGAGCACATTGGCGGCGGAAACGCCTATGAACACATCACTGCCCGCAACGGCATCGGAAAGGCTGCCCTTTATTCCCTTTTTATTGCTTGTTTTTGCGATTTCTTCTTTGGAGTCGTCGTTGCCCTCTCTGCCTGCATATACAATACCCTTACGGTCGCAGTATATAATGTCCCGCACTCCCAAATCATCAAGCATTGTGCCGATTGCCCGTCCCGCGGCACCGGCTCCGTTAATAACAACGGTTAGGTCGGTCATATCCCTTTTTGTAAACCGACAGGCATTAATCAACGCCGCCGTTGTTACCACTGCGGTTCCGTGCTGGTCGTCATGAAATATGGGAATGTCGCATTCCTCTATCAAGCGTTTTTCTATCTCAAAGCAGCGGGGAGCGGATATATCCTCAAGGTTGATACCCCCGAAGCTTCCGCACAGCAATTTAACCGTGTTTACTATTTCGTCCACATCCTTGGAGCGAATACAGAGCGGTATGGCATCAACACCGCCGAACTCCTTAAACAACAGCGCCTTTCCCTCCATGACAGGCATTCCCGCCTCCGGTCCTATGTCGCCGAGTCCTAATACGGCGGTTCCGTCCGTAATAATGGCGACTGTGTTCCAGCGTCTGGTTAGCTCATATGACTTGCTGATGTCCTTTTGTATCTCAAGACAGGGCTCGGCGACACCGGGTGTATATGCAAGGGACAGCGCCTCCCGGCTTTTTGCTCCCGTGCGTGCCTTCATTTCGATTTTTCCCCGCCATTCATAATGCTTTTTGAGTGACTCTTCTCTGATTCCCATCGTTTTCCTGTGCCTTTCTTTTTTTATTAGAAAAAATTACTTATTTATTTTTTTGCTCCGTGACAACAATATATGTAACAGGAGGCTGATAATTTGAATTTTTTAAAAAAAGCATTCGTTTTTCTGTCAGTATTATCTTTACTGACGCTGTCCGTCCTTGCGCATACACTTACAACCCCATATGACTGGTACTTCAAGAAAGCAAACGATCACAGTCAGCCGAGTATTTTCTCGGGAAACAGCTTCCATGAGAAATACGGAACTCTCTATATGGGTGACAAGGACGAAAAGGTTGTGTATTTAACCTTTGACGCCGGATACGGAAACCCTAATCTGATTAAAATTCTGGATATTCTCAAGGAGAAGCAGGTTCCGGGCGCGTTCTTTATTTTACCCGAGGTAGCGGAAAAACACACCGAGGTTGCCAAAAGGATGTCGGAGGAGGGTCATATAGTCGCAAACCACAGCTATTCTCACAAGGATATGACCGCAATAACCGACAGGGAGGCTTTTATTAAGGAGCTAACCGAGCTTGAGGATTTGTATGCCGATTATACGGGGTACGAGATGTCTAAGTACTTCCGTCCACCGTCCGGAAGATTCTCTGAGCAGAACCTCTTGTATGCGTATGAGGCGGGATATATACCGACCTTCTGGTCGTTCGCATATCAAGACTGGGACAATAACAAGCAAATGCCACCCGATAAGGCCAAGAAAATTATACTTGATAATGTGCATAACGGAATGGTTATGCTGCTGCACCCAAACTCGGAGACCAACTCTATAATTTTGGGAGAGGTCATCGACGAGCTGAAGCAGCAGGGTTACAGCTTCGGTACTTTGGATCAGCTTAAGGAAACACAAAAAGCTCGTTAATCACTCGGATTAAGGGGTTTAATGTCGGGAGAAGATCCGCTCTTCTCCTTTTCCTTTTTGTAATATAAAACAATATAATATACGGCGACCCCTCCGAAGGATAAAAGGGTTATAACAAAAGACCATCTCTGAACGGAAGTGCCCTCGTACCATACCTTAAGGGTTGCGGAATGGGTATCTCCGATAAACGCTCTGACAACATTGTTTTCACCGTAATCAAGCGGAACCTCACGTATGCCTTCGGAATCTTCCAGCGTTCCCTTATAGCCCTTATACATTAAGAGCGGAAGGTCGATATAGGTATCCTGCCCCCGATTATCTCTGTAATCAACTATAAAAACGCCGTCTTTACGCTCCAGAATGTAATCGGCAAGATATTCGTTGGAGCGTATTATCTGCCCTCTTTTCCGCAGCTCCGTTTTGTCTGTCCCGGTGGGGAGATATTCGCCTAATCCAATGTTGTTCTTATAGGGGTATTCCCTTGTTTCCCCGGAGCATGCCAAAACGATAGCGTCCCTGTATTTATAATAAAGCGTGTTAGTTAACGAATATCCGGTTACTACAATAATTATGGCAAGAAAGACCGAGAGATTATTTGTTTTGCTCAGCTTTTTTGTCATTACTCCCCCGAATAATGCGGTAAAAAGGGTTGCAAAGAGCATTATTCTCCATGGGAATTGCAGGGTTCCCAGCTCCTGCTGAAACCAATCCCACGGGAAGTATTTACTGGTCAGAAGCAGCGAAAACAAGGCGAGGAAGAGAAACGCCGCACCCTCCGCTGCTCGGAGCTTTTTTGCATATGCCACTCTCCAGCCTATCATCACAGGCAGTGCAAGTCCAATCCCTTTTGGTATAAAATATTTGGTGCCGTCTACCTCCGCTGTTGTATTGAAGGTGGAAAACAGGCTGAAAAAGCTTTGCATGGAACGTGTTTTTAGCGAGCCGTAATAGTTTGCGCTTGTTCCGTCGGTTGCCCAGAATTTATTGGATGCCATTTGCTCCAGCATCGGAAAAATAAAAGAGGCCGCAAGCAAAAAGAACACCCCGGCGGAAGCTGCAATATACAGAAGCTTTTTTGGGTTTTGGATTAATCTATTTAAAAAAATAAGAGCGAATATAAAAAAGAATATTACGGTCATAAACGCCGTAAGCGTATGTGTTACCAGTACTCCACATAAGCCGAGCGGTAATAGCAGCCATTTTTTTCCGTCATCAATAATTATATTGTATAGCCCCGCAAGAGCTATAGGAATGAACAAAAAGCTCTGCATTTCTCCGTTTGCGTGTCTGATAAAAGCATCGGTCGCAAAATAGGTGGAAAGACTGTACAGTATCGCCGTTACACACGCCGCTCTTTTATCCTTTAAAATAATATTGGCAGAAAAATACATGGAGAGTGCGGTAAGCACGGCACAGGTCATAATAAACGTCTTATATGCAACTACAACACTTACACCGTCCAAAACCAGTAACGCCGGAAAGTAAAAGAGCCAATCTCCGTAAAAAAGCGGTGCGGCATAGCCGTAGCCGTAATAGGTGCTTGAATATATCCTTGCGGGAAAATTACCGAACTTCAGCTCCTGAGCAAGCCCGTCAATTCTTGTCATATGGAAATAAACATCATGACCGGTGGGCAACTGCACGAATAAAAGAGGAATAACATAAACCAAAGAAACCGCTGTCAGCACAAAATAGAAATAACGATATTTATAGAAATGCGTTCTTATCGGCGGTAAATATGATACCGTCATATTATTGTTTTCCTTTCTTTTTAAAAGACGTTCTGCTCCTGCGGCGTGCAGATTACACTTAAGCTTTTATCCAAATAATTATATACCAATCCGCAAAATAAATCAACCGAAACATTTTATATATTCTATGTTTTGCCGAAATAAACGTTTTTTATATATAAAAACAAAAAACAATACCTATGATTATATTTAACGGACTTAAATATCCCTTTGTTTTTTGTTTTTTTACAGAAAAAACCGCTGGCACATAAAAAAAGCATTGACAAACCGAATGTGGTTTGATAAAATATTAAGAAGGAAACAGAGGAGTGGAATGAATGGGATTTATACTGAGCGGTGGAATGGTATATAGCGGGAAAGGCTTTTCCCGAGCTGATGTATTCATCCAAAACGGCATTGTTTCCGAAATCGCACCCAGTATTTCTTACAGTCATCACAAAAAGACTTTACTTAACAATTTATATATTATTCCGGGTTTCGTTGATGTTCATGTTCATCTGCGGGAACCCGGTTTTTCTTATAAGGAGACTATAAAAAGCGGTACTTTGGCGGCAGCAAGAGCGGGATATACCGCAGTCTGCGCTATGCCCAACCTTAATCCTCCGCCGGATAGTCCCGAGAACCTGAGGGTGCAGACGGATATAATCGAGAAGGATGCGGTTATAAAGGTTTTCCCATATGCAACCATAACAAGGGGACAAGCCGGACAGGAGCTTGTTGACTTTGAGGTTATGCGGGATAAGGCAGTTGCCTTTTCGGACGATGGTATAGGAGTGCAGTCATCCGCCGTAATGGAAAGAGCGATGATAAGGGCAAAGGAGCAGAACTGTATTATCGCCGCTCACTGCGAGGATAATTCCCTGCTGCACGGAGGATATATTCACGACGGCCGGTATGCAAAAAAGCACGGTCACAAGGGACTCAGCTCGGCTAGCGAATACAAGCAGGTTGAGCGGGATCTTGCTCTTGCAAAAAAAACGGGCTGCCGTTATCACATCTGCCATGTATCCACAAAAGAGAGCGTTGAGCTGATTCGCAGGGCGAAATCCGAAGGAGTTAAGGTTACGGCGGAAACAGCTCCGCATTATCTTCTCCTGTGCGAGGACGACCTGCGGGAGGAGGGCAGATTCAAGATGAACCCTCCTCTTCGGAGCAAAGAGGATAAAGCCGCCTTAACAGAGGGTATAAAGGACGGAACAATTGACATAATCGCAACCGACCATGCGCCTCATTCAAAGGAAGAAAAAGCAAAGGGGCTTGCGGGCAGCTTGATGGGAGTTGCGGGACTGGAAACCGCATTCCCGGTGCTGTACACCGGACTGGTTAAGGCGGGTATAATAACTCTCGAGAAGCTGATTGAGCTTATGTGCGTGAACCCGAGAAGGTATTTCGGCATAAGCGGAGGGCTTGAGATAGGGGCGGATGCGGATATTGCGGTGCTGGACTTGGAGAACGGTTACAGAATAAATTCCGAGGAGTTCCTGTCCTGCGGAAAGAGCAGCCCGTTTGACGGTATGGAAGTTTACGGTAATAATATCATCACATATTGTAAAGGAAAAAGAGTATGGTAACAACGGACAGAAAAATAATCTTGGAAGACGGTCAGGTGTTTTACGGCAAAGGGTTCGGCGCACAGCGGGAAGCGGTCTGCGAGTTGGTGTTCAACACCGCAATGGTGGGGTACCAGGAGGTACTGTCCGACCCGTCGTATACTCATCAAGCGGTGGTAATGACCTATCCTCTTATCGGGAACTACGGAATAACCGACGAGGATTTTGAAACAAAAATACCCACTATAGGCGCATTCGTGGTGCGGGAATACAACGATATGCCCAGCAACTTCAGATATACAAAGACCTTGTCCGAAATTATGGAGGAGAATCAGATTCCGGGTATCAGCGAAGTAGACACTCGGATGATAACTAGAATAATCCGCAGCAACGGAAGCTGCAAGGCGATGATTACGGATGCGGCAACCCCGGATGCGTTTGCTATGGAACGAATAAATTCATATAAGCTCCCTGACGATGCCGTCGCTAAGGTCAGCAGTAAAAAGAACTGGTATTCACGCACACCCAACCATATATATAATGTTGTCGCCGTGGACTGCGGGATTAAGCTTAACAGCGTTAGGAAGCTTAACCAGAAGAGCTGCAATGTTACGGTGGTGCCCTACAACACAAAGCCGGAGGATATAATGGCGCTGAGACCTGACGGGATTTTTATCTCAAACGGTCCGGGCAACCCCATGAACGTGACCTCTGTTGTGGAGCTTATAAAAACACTGAAGGGGAGACTGCCCATTTTTGGTATTTGTCTCGGTCATCAGCTTATCGCACTTGCCTGCGGCGCAAAAACATATAAGATGAAGTTTGGTCATCGGGGCGGTAATCACCCTGTCGTGCACATAAAAAGCGGTAAGATAGACATCACCAGCCAAAATCACAGCTATGCGGTGGACATGGAATCCGTTAAAAACACTTGTCTTACCGTAACGCACAAGAATCTACTGGACAATACGGTGGAGGGGCTGGAAAGCAAGGAGGACAAGCTGTTCTCGGTACAATATCACCCGGAGAGCGCACCCGGACCGCAGGACAGTGCGTATTTATTTGATAAGTTTATTTGTATGATGAGCGGGGAGGACAGGTAATGCCTAAAAGAACGGATATAAAAAAGGTGATGGTAATAGGCTCCGGTCCGATAATCATAGGACAGGCCGCCGAGTTTGATTATGCGGGAACTCAGGCCTGCCTTGCCTTGAAGGAGGAGGGCTACGAGGTTATACTCGCAAACTCCAATCCGGCTACAATTATGACGGACACCACCGTTGCGGACAAGGTCTATATGGAGCCGCTTACCCTCGAATATGTGGCAAAAATACTGCGATACGAGCGTCCTGACGCTATTTTACCCGGAATAGGCGGGCAAACGGGGCTGAATCTCGCAATACAGCTCTACAAAAAGGGAGTGCTTGAGGAATGTCAGGTCGAGCTGCTGGGAACAAGGTTTGAGAGTATCGAAATGGCAGAGGACAGGGAGCTGTTCAAGGAGCTGTGCGTTTCTCTCGGAGAGCCGGTGCTGCCCAGCAAAATTGCGAACAGCATTGAGAGCGGTCTTGAGGCCGCACGAGAAATCGGGTATCCCGTGGTGCTCAGACCCGCCTTCACACTCGGAGGAACGGGGGGCGGTTTTGCTAAAAACGACGAGGAGCTAAGGGAGCTCATGAAGAACGCTCTGGAGCTGTCCCCCGCAAGACAGGTGTTAGTGGAAAAAAGCATATCCGGCTATAAGGAAATCGAATACGAGGTTATGCGGGACGCAAACGACACCGCAATAACCATATGCAACATGGAGAATGTAGACCCTGTGGGTATTCATACCGGAGATTCCATTGTGGTTTGCCCCAGCCAGACGCTGACCGATAAGGAGTATCAGCTCCTCAGAAACAGCGCTCTTAAGGTGATTAGGGCGCTTAAGATTGAAGGGGGCTGTAATATACAGTTCGCGCTGGACCCTCATTCGTTTGACTACTATTTAATCGAGGTCAATCCGAGAGTGTCCCGCTCCTCCGCACTCGCAAGCAAGGCGAGCGGCTATCCAATTGCGAGAGTATCCGCCAAAATTGCGGTGGGCTTGCGACTGGAGGAAATAATGCTTGCTAACACCCCCGCCTGCTTTGAGCCCGCACTGGATTATGTGGTTACAAAAATCGCACGGTTCCCGTTCGACAAGTTTGCGGGCGCCTCCAACAAGCTGAGCACCCAAATGAAAGCGACCGGAGAGGTAATGAGCATTGGCAGAACCATAGAGGAGAGCCTGCTCAAGGCTATCCGTTCGCTGGAAACCGGAGCCTTCCACCTTTACAGTCCGAAGTTTGACAAATACTCCAATGATGAGCTTATGGAATATATCGCCGACGGCAGGGACGACCGTCTTTTAGCGATAGCGCAGCTGATTCGAAAGCAGGTTGACCTTGGTCTTATATACAACGCAGTAAAAATCGATATGCTCTTCTTGGATAAGCTGAAAAATATAGTGGATTTTGAAAAGAGCATACGGGAAAACAGGCTGAGCACCGATGTTTTGCGCAAGGCAAAGCGTATGGGGGTGAGCGACAGGTTTATTTCGCAGTTGTGGCAGGTAACCGAGCGGGAGGTCTTTGAGCTGCGCATTAAGCAAGGCATACTTCCCGTATACAAGATGATAGACACCTGTGCGAGCGAGTTCGACAGCTATGTTCCTTATTTCTATTCTACCTATGAGACCGAAAACGAGGTTATTGTCAGCAAAAAAAAGAAGATAATAGTACTGGGCTCCGGTCCTATAAGAATCGGGCAGGGTGTTGAGTTCGACTATTCCACCGTCCATGCGGTAACCACCATAAAGAACAGCGGCTACGAGGCAATCATAATAAACAACAACCCCGAAACGGTATCCACCGATTATACGACCGGGGATAAGCTGTACTTTGAGCCGCTCACGGTTGAGGATGTTATAAATGTAATCAGGCTGGAAAAGCCTGTCGGCGTAATTGCCTCCCTCGGAGGACAGACCGCCATAAACCTTGCAAAGCCGCTGAGAGAGCTGGGGGTTATAATAATAGGCACGGATGTCGATGCCATTGAGAAGGCGGAGAACCGGGACTGTTTTGAGAAAATACTGCAAGAGCTTGGCGTTCCGCAGCCGAAGGGGGTTGCGGTAACCAACATACCGGACGGAGTAAGGGTGGCAAACGAGATAGGCTACCCCGTGCTTGTGCGCCCGAGCTATGTTTTGGGTGGCAGAGCCATGCAAATCGTTACGAGCGAGCGGGCTCTTAAGGTCTATCTTCAGTCTGCGGTTGAGGTTGACAAGGAGCAGCCTGTTTTGGTGGACAGGTATATTTCGGGCAAGGAGCTGGAGGTGGATGCCATTTGCGACGGAAGGGATGTGTTCGTTCCCGGTATTATGGAGCATGTTGAGCGTACCGGAATCCATTCGGGTGACAGCATAAGCGTTTATCCCACCTTCAGTGTTTCGGACAAGGTAAAGGAAGTTATACTTGACTACACGGTAAGGTTAGGACTGGGTATCGGAATTATCGGGCTGTTCAACATCCAGTTTATCGTGGATAAGAACAACCGGGTGTATGTTATTGAGGTCAATCCCCGCTCCTCCCGTACCGTTCCCTTTCTTTCCAAGGCGACAGGCTATTCCATGGCGGATATTGCGACCCGGGTTATTCTCGGAAAGAGTCTTAAGGAGCAGGGAATCACCTCCGTTTATCCGCCCGAAAAAACCAAGTGGTATGTAAAGGTTCCCGCCTTTTCCTTCTCGAAGATGAGAGGACTGGACGCATATCTTTCGCCCGAAATGAAGTCTACGGGAGAGGCTATCGGCTATGACCGCTCTTTAAAAAGAGCGCTTTACAAGGCGTTGCAGTCCTCGGGAATGAATGTGGCGAACTACGGAACCATCTTCGTTACCATCGCCGACAAGGACAAGGAGGAGGCACTGCCTCTCATAAGACGCTTTTATAATCTTGGTTTCAATATAGAAGCAACCGAGGGTACGGCTGTCTTCCTGAAAAAGCACGGAATAAAAACCCGTACCAAGAAAAAGCTCAGCTCGGGCAGTAACGAAATACTGGATTCAATACGTCATGGTCATGTTAATTATGTCATAAGCACAAGGGATATTGATGTTGCTTCGCAGGAAACGGACGGCTTTGCCATACGCCGCTGTGCCTCCGAAAACAATGTTACCATGTTTACTGCGCTGGACACTGTAAGGGTTATACTGGATGTGCTGGAGGAAATCACTATCGGGGTGTCCACCATCGATTCCGATTAAAAGGGGTAATAATGGCAGAAAAGTACAGAATTTTATCCAATAACCGAATAGCAAGGGACACATATGAAATGCTGCTTTCGGGAAGCACGGACAAAATAACCAATCCCGGACAGTTTATAAACATTGAGCTGGAGGGCTTTTTCCTGCGTCGTCCCATATCGGTTTGCGACATTACCGACAAGGGAATTGTTATTATCTACAAGGTGCTGGGGGAAGGAACTGGATATATGACCACCCTTGAGCCGGGTGTGGAGCTTGATGTTCTTACAGGCTTGGGTAACGGCTTTGATATCACAAAAACAGGAAGCAAGCCGCTCTTGATTGGAGGCGGAGTCGGAGTTCCCCCTCTTTTTATGCTGGCCAAGGAGTTGATTTCGGAGGGCAAAACACCCTCGGTTATACTCGGCTTCGGAAGTGAAAGCGAGGTTTTTTACAAGGATAAATTCGCCTCCTTAGGCTGCGAAGCAATTATAACCACCGTTGACGGCAGTGCGGGAATAAAGGGCTTTGTTACGGACGCTTTGAACGAAATCGATTATAATTATATATTTACCTGCGGACCGATACCCATGCTGAGGGCTGTATATTTTAATACGGACTGCGGCGGACAGTATTCCTTTGAGGAGCGAATGGGCTGCGGTATCGGAGCCTGCATGGGCTGCACCTGCAAGACAAAAAACGGCTATAAACGGATATGCAAGGACGGTCCGGTGCTTTTTAGGGAGGAGATAGTATGGGCGGAATAGACCTTTCGGTTTCTTTGAGCGGACTCACCCTTGACAATCCGATAATTCCGGCAAGCGGCTGCTTCGGCTACGGCAGGGAGTTCAGCGAATACTATGACCTAAATATACTCGGTTCGTTCTGCACAAAGGGAACCACAAAGCAGTCTCGCTTCGGAAATCCCACACCCCGTATAGCCGAAACGCCGTCCGGAATGCTTAATGCAGTCGGTCTACAGAACCCCGGTATTGACAGAGTGGCATCAAATATGCTCCCTTATATAGACAGATATTTTAATAAAAAGATAATTGCAAATATAAGCGGGTTTTCGTTAGAGGAATTCGTTTACTGTGCCGAAAAGCTTGACACCGTCGAGCAGGTAGGAATTATCGAAGTCAATATTAGCTGCCCTAACGTTCACGGCGGCGGAATAGCCTTCGGCACGGACGCAAAGAGCGCCGCCGAGGTTACCAAAGCGGTCAAAGCAGCGACAAAAAAGCCTATATATATTAAGCTGTCCCCGAACGTGACCGATATTGCAGAAATTGCGCTTTCCTGTGAAAAAGCAGGTGCGGACGGACTGAGCCTTATCAACACGCTATTGGGAATGCGGATTGATGTAAAGAAACGCAAGCCGCTGTTGGCAAACAAAACGGGAGGCTTATCGGGACCGGCTGTTTTTCCTGTTGCGCTGCGGATGGTGTATCAAGTTTATGAAGCGGTAAAAATCCCAATAATAGGCATGGGGGGCTTATCCTCCGCAAGGGATGCTATAGAAATGATGATGGCGGGAGCGAGTGCCGTTCAGATAGGAGCGGCAACCCTTAAGAATCCGTATATATGTAAGGAAATAATAGAGCAGCTTCCGCAGGAAGCAGAAAAACTGGGAATAAAAACCCTAAGGGACATAATAGGAGTGGCACATTTATGAAAAAGGATGTTATAATAGCCTGCGATTTTCCGTCATGGGGGGATACAAAGAGCTTTCTTGACCTTTTTACGGAGGAAAAGCCCTTCTTGAAGATAGGAATGGAGCTCTTTTATGCCGAGGGACCTCAGATAGTCAGGGAGATTAAGGCGAGAGAGCATAAGCTCTTTCTTGACCTGAAGCTGCATGACATTCCGAATACGGTTAAAAGCGGGATGAAAATTCTTTCGGCGCTTGACGTTGATATGTGTAATGTTCACGCCGCAGGCACAATTGAAATGATGAGAGCGGCGCTTGATGGCTTAACAAGACCCGGCGGCTCAAGACCGCTGCTGATTGCGGTAACACAGCTGACCTCCACCCACCCAAATCAACTGCACAGAGAGCTGCTTATCGAAAAAAGCATGGACGAGACGGTTCTGCATTATGCAAAGAATGCTGCATCGGCAGGGCTGGACGGCGTGGTATGCTCTCCGCTGGAGGCGGCAAAGGTCAAGCAAGAATGCGGAGCCAATTTCCTGACCGTAACCCCCGGTGTACGTTTTGAGGAAAACGATAAGGGCGATCAGGCGCGTGTAACCACTCCTAAAAGGGCAAGGGAGCTGGGAAGCGATTTTATTGTCATGGGAAGACCGATAACCAGAGCCGCACAGCCTGTTTCGGCATACAGACGGGCAGTAAAAGACTTTTTGGGGGAGTAGAAGATGAAAAAAGAGACAGCAAGCGATTTATTATCCATAGGTGCGGTGTTTTTCAGACCGCAGAACCCCTTTGTCTGGGCAAGCGGCATAAAAAGTCCGGTTTATTGCGATAACAGGCTCACCCTGACCGCTCCGGAGGTCAGAAGCAGAATAGAAAACGGATTGTGTGCGCTTATAAAGGAGCATTACTCTGATTGTGAGGTTATCATGGGGACCTCCACCGCCGGAATAGCTCATGCGGCAATAGTCGGGCATATTTTAGAGCTTCCGATGGGTTATGTTCGCTCGGGCGCAAAGAACCACGGCAGAGCCAATCAAATAGAGGGAAGGCTACTTCCCGGTCAAAAGGTTGTGGTTGTGGAGGACTTGATTTCCACCGCCGGTAGCGTAATAGAAGTCGTAAATGTTCTGCGGGAAGCTGGGGCGGATGTACTCGGTGTCGTCAGCATTTTCACCTACGGGATGAAAAAGGGACTGCAAAGGCTCAAGGAAGCCGATGTGAGGAACATAAGCCTTACCGACTTTGACACGATAGCGGAGGTGGCGGCGGAAAAGGGATATATCGCAAAAGAGGACATAAAAAGACTGATTTCGTTCAGAGATAATCCCTCCGACGAGGGATGGATAAACAAATGAAAGGCAGGGGTTTTATGCGGCATTTGATTGATATAACCGATCTTTCCGTAAACGAAATTGACGGCTTAATAGCGGTTGCCGAGAGCATAATTGCCAACGGAGATCGCTTTTCCCGAGTATGCAGGGGAAGGAAAATAGCTGCCTTGTTTTATGAGCCCAGCACCAGAACAAGGCTCAGCTTTGAGGCGGCTATGCTGGAGCTGGGCGGCAGTGTTTTGGGCTTTGCCTCTGCGGACAGCAGCAGCACCTCAAAGGGAGAAAGCGTCAGCGATACGGTCAGAACAGTGGGCTGCTATGCGGATATAATCGCCATGCGTCATCCCAAGGAGGGAGCACCCATGGCGGCGTCCATGTATTCGCAGGTTCCGATAATAAACTCAGGTGACGGAGGGCATAACCATCCGACCCAGACCTTAGCCGATCTGCTTACCATTTATAGAGAAAAAAAGCGTCTGGATAATTTTACGATAGGCTTTTGCGGAGATTTAATGTTCGGCAGGACGGTGCATTCGCTGATAAATGCGCTTTCAAGATACAATAATATCCGCTTTGTACTTATCTCCCCCGAGGAGCTGAGGCTTCCCTCCTATCTAAAGG
Source organism: uncultured Oscillospiraceae bacterium (assembly GCA_964525815.1). Classification (GTDB taxonomy): domain Bacteria; phylum Bacillota; class Clostridia; order Oscillospirales; family CAG-382; genus UBA1049. The sequence goes on along the minus strand of CAZGJQ010000022.1, from coordinate 3,576 downwards.
AAGATGTTTTGGAGAAAAAAGGACTTCCATATACGGAAGTCGAGCGCATAGAACAGGTTATGGGAGAGCTTGATGTTCTCTATATGACCAGAGTACAAAGGGAGCGCTTCTTCAACGAGGCGGATTATGTGCGGCTTAAGGACAGTTATATTCTGGAACCGAAAAAGCTGGAAAGCGCAAAAAAGGAGCTTGCAATACTGCATCCTCTGCCCAGAGTGAACGAAATTTCTCACAGCGTGGACAACGACCCCAGAGCCTGCTATTTCAAGCAGGTTCTAAACGGCAAGTTTATACGAATGGCTCTGATTATGAAGCTTCTCGGTCTGGAGGCAGAATTATGAAAATTGACGAAATTCAAAACGGAATCGTACTCGACCACATAAAATCGGGCAACAGCATGAAGATATACAAGTATCTTGACCTGGACAGGCTGGACTGCACTGTTGCGCTCATCCGTAATGTAAAGAGCGGCAAAATGGGCAAGAAGGACATAATAAAAATAGATTCCCCCATAGAGATAAACCTTGATGTGCTGGGGTATATAGATTCGGGCATAACGGTAAACATTATAGAGGACGGCGTTCTTACCGACAAGCACCATCTCGAGCTGCCCGAAAGGCTTGTAAATGTGCTAAGGTGCAAGAATCCGCGCTGCATTACCACCACAGAGAGTAATTTGGTCAGCGCTTTTCGTCTTGCGGACAAGACAAGAGGAATATACCGCTGCGAGTACTGCGAGGCGGAGGGAAGCTAAGTGGAGTACAGGCATTTGGAGCATGCTTTCGATCCGGTTTTTGACGATAAGTCCGAAATATTGATATTGGGCAGCTTTCCGTCTGTAAAGTCAAGGGAAATCTCTTTTTATTACGGTCATCCTCAGAACCGCTTTTGGGCTGTTTTGGAAGCGGTATATAATCAAGGAGCGGGAGATACCATAGAGGAAAAAACCGCTTTTCTGCATAAAAACCGGATAGCCGTCTGGGATGTTATACAGTCCTGCGATATAATGGGCTCCAGCGACAGCAGCATTAAGAATGTTACGCCCACCGACCTGTCCGTTGTACTCGGTAAATGCAAAATAAAGCGCATTTTTGTAAACGGAAAAACAGCAAAGCAGCTGTACGACAGGCTTATAAAGCCAAGGATAAAGCGAGAGTCTGCCGTTCTTCCCTCAACCAGTCCCGCCAACGCTGCATATTCGCTCGAAGAGCTGATAAAAGCGTGGGGTGTAATAGTACAGTAAAAAGCGATATGTGTAACCAGGCGTTTTGCATACACATACCGCTTTTTTTGTTATACTGTTTACTTTTTAGAAGAAATATTATTCTCCGGTCGAGCAGTCGAAGTAGCACATCGGGCAGTCATAAAGGTTATGCCCTGTGTCAAGGCATTCACCCTCTACCGTAAGCATTACCGATTCGGCACCGCAATAATCAATAACTGTATTAACTAAGGACGCTATTGTCAGGTATTCGATTGCGGAGCCGATCAAGCTATCGCAAAACCTCTCCGAAAGGTCAATATATGCGGTGTCCTCGTCAATTTCAAACGAGATTACCGTCGTTCCCTGCGCAATACCGCCCAGCCCGGCAAGCCCTGCGATAAGCCCTTCTATCGTGCCGTCGAACACGGAAGTTACTTTTATCAACCCCTCGGCGGCGTTGTCAGGATAGTAAAAGACGGCGGTCTTTTCCTCGGATACCTGGTCGCTTATGTCCGAGCCCTCCGAAAAAGAAAGGTCGGAAATATCGCTTTCCTCACGTGCATTTATACAGGAGGGCATGGCAATAAGCAATGCAAGAGCAAGAAAGAGCAGTAACCATTTTTTCATCTAAACCACTCCTTTAATTATAGTAGGTTAAGGTTGTATTATGTCAACCTCCTTCAAATACAGCATATTCAAAATTACACAGTTTGCCTTCCTTAATTTTTTGACAGCCCATTCTTCGGGGGAGTTGTTCAGGCTCCACGGAAAATAAATGTGTTATCGCACATCCTCATCATATAAGCCCTCCGGGCGTTTTCTTGATTCGTTTAATACCCTTGGATATTGGTTTGTTCTTGCGATTGTTATGCCGTTTAGAATACCAATGTGGGCATACATGTGCCGGAACTGGCTAAAAACAAGCCCCAATCTCGATAATTTTCCATTTGGGCGCTCGGTCAACTGACTATCGGTCAAACCATCCAGATAATCAAGAATTTTCTTCCTAACTTGCTCGTAATACGCATACAATGTTTTGCGGCTTAATATGATTTCCGAAGGTGTATCCGGCCAATCCAGTTTTTCAATATGGAAAGCCGGTTCTTCATAATTTAATGGATTAATAAAAAATTTATCCGCTGAATGCAAGGTATGGTAGATATACCTCCAAGCGGGTGCGCCGCAGATATCAGTATTCCAATCAATAGTTTTCATAGAAATCAACAAGTTTTCGAACATCAGATCAGTAACTCTTTTTATGGTGTCTATATTTGAAGTTACTTCGAGTGTTTGTTTATTATTGCACTCAAAATAATCCTCTGCGAGAATAGCATAATAAGCAGCATCGTAAACACCTTGATTATTGTAGCCTGACTGGCGCAAGGTGCCTTCGTAACTCATTCCGCATTTTAACATTACTTTACCACTATTCGGATTGCGTGTGTCATGTGCTGCGGCTATACGATTTGCGCCAACTTGTTCAAACAAGAATTTGATAACGGACGAAAGTGCTTCGCTGGCATAGCCTTGATGCCACCACGCTTTACCTAAGCGGTAAGCGATTTCTAAGCAATTGCAATACTCATCGATCTTCACCACGTTAATGCCACCGATAGGCTCATTCAACGACTTTGACACGATTGCCCATTGATAATGAGATAAATCCTTATATTTGGATATGTCTGATAAAGATATCTTGCGCGTCACATCAATTGAACCGTGAGGTTGCCATGTTAAATATTTCGTAACCTCCGCATCGTTCACCCAATTACGAAACATAGCTTCTGTATCCGATGCCACAAACCGCCGAAGTATAAACCGCTCTGTTTCAAGCGCAACTGTGCCTTTATGTGTCATTATGTCAACCTCCCAATGCCCCTCAAATACAGCATATTCAAAATTGCGCCGTTGCCTTTCCACCAATTTTTGCTTACAGCCCATTCCTCGGGGTAGCCGTTCCAGCCCCACGGGATATTCCAGGAGCCGTCCTCATTTTGTGTTCCTATAATAAACTCGCATTCATAATCAGCGATTTCTTTATTATAAGCGTAAAAAATACTGTCGCGGGAGTAAAAAAACTGTGACGGCTTGCAGATATAGCCTGTTTTCCATTCGGTGGTATTATGCGTAATGCTGGATTTAACCTGTAGCAATAATTTTTCTTTAAGCGCAGAGAGATCGATAACATCAATAGTGCCCGATTCTACGCAATACTGCCAAAGCCGGACATAACAACCCGCTGTGTGCATATCGTCAAGCAATCCTTGTCCGATATACGCTTCAAAGGCTTGTTTTGCAATTCTGCAGCCAAGCGCATACAGTTCGCTGTTATTATCCGCAAAGCGGATAATAAACCCGGCGAGGCAAGCTGT
>CAZGJQ010000021.1:0-25031 GCA_964525815.1 uncultured Oscillospiraceae bacterium | reverse complement strand
ACACTTCTGTGCAACATATCATAAGCAAACCCACATATTATTACATAAGCCGGTCATATGTATTGACAAACCGGGTGATTTTTTATATAATAATTTGATAAAGCTTGCTAATAATATCAGTAAGCGGGCTTTGTGCATCGGGGTAAAGAGGGTAGCATTTATTGATGGGCAAAAATCCGAATCCAAAAAGGAAAAGGTATAAGATAAGCTTTGTTATATTGCTTATTCTTATGGCGGTAACCTTTTATATTATTTTCAACGAGTTCGAGTATAATCATATAGTAAACGAGATAACGGGCTCATCCCATAAGTTCCACCTTTTGTTTGCGGGACTGCTTGCGGTTTTTTATCTTATGCTCTACGGAAGGTTTATCAGGATTTCCACCAAGGCTCTCGGAGAAACAACCTCCCACTTCAAGTGCTTTGTTTACGGATGTGCCGACTTCTTTTATTCCGCCATAACGCCGTCCTCAACCGGAGGTCAACCCGCCGTTATATATTTTATGGCAAAGGACGGGCTCTCCTATTCCACCTCCGCAATAACTGTAATCCTGCAAACCATCTCGTTTAAGGTGGTGCTGCTTCTATACGGCGGCTTGTCCCTTTTTTTCATCAAGGATATTATTTTAGACTCCGGAGCTCTGTTTCAAGTATTGATTTTTGCCGGAGCCGCTCTAACCGTCGTAATGATTGCCGTTTGCTTGGTTTCCATGTATTTCAGCCGGCTTACCTTATTCTTCGGGCGAGCGGTGATAAGTCTCCTCGGACGAATTCATCTGGTCAGGAACCCGGATTTAAGGTTAAAAACCTTCGAAAAAGCCCTTTTCGAATACAGAGAAGCAGCCTTCTACATAAAGGGGAAAAGGAAGCTGCTTTTACACCTTGTAGTTGTAACCTTTTTACAGAGAACCGCAATGTTCTCGATTGCTTTTTTCGTTTATCGGAGCTTCGGGCTTTTTGAGTTCGGTCTGATAGAGCTGCTGTGTCTGCAGGCGGTGATTGCGCTTGCGGTTGACAGCATTCCCCTTCCCGGCGGGATAGGAGCGAACGAATATGCGATGTTTTTTATGTATGAGAATATATACGGTGTGGACAGCATCCTGCCTGCCGCCGCTATGCTGCTTACCAGAGGGTTCAGCTACTATTTCACCTTGATTGTCAGCAGCATCTTTTCGTTAGGCAAGCAGGCTGTTATGCATTTTGGAAAAAAGAAAGCGATTTAGGAGTACAAAAAACTATGGATGTCAACATTAAGAGCAGAGAAGGGGAATACTTAGATTCCTTTATTTCAGGGGACGGAGCGCTTGCCTTTTTGTACGGAAGTCTTTTCGGAAGACTGCTGCTCAAGCTGCTTATAAGACGGTGGGTTTCGAGTCTTGTGGGTATTTATATGAACAGCAGGCTGTCCAAACGACATATAAAAAGCACGGTTGAAAACGCAGGCATTGATTTGTCCGAGTTCGAGAAAACCGAATTCGATTCATATAACGACTTTTTTACCCGAAGGATAAAGAAAGGCAAAAGACCTATTTCCACAGAGGCGGGCAGCTTTATTTCCCCCTGCGACGCAAAGCTGTCAGCTTATAGAATCTCGGAAGACAGCCGATTTTTTATCAAAAACGCCTCCTATACCGTTTCGGATTTGCTGGGGGGTAACACTGCGCTCGCAAACGAATATAACGGCGGTTATTGTCTTATCTTCAGGCTTACCGTTGACGATTATCACAGGTACTGCTATATTGACAATGGAGAAAAGGAAGAAAACACATTCATTCCCGGTGTTCTCCATACCGTAAAGCCGGTTTCATTGGAGAGCTATAACATTTACAAGCGCAACTGCCGTGAATACACCGTTTTAAGAACCGAGAACTTTGATAATGTGGTGCAGGTTGAGGTGGGGGCCATGCTGGTAGGCAGGATAAAGAACCTGCACGGTGCTCAGGTCTTTTTTAAGGGACAGGAAAAGGGAATGTTTGAGTTCGGCGGCTCCACTGTTGTTCTTCTTGTTAAGGCGAAAACCGTAATCCTTGACGGGGACATACTCAGAAACAGTGCAGACAATGTCGAAACGGCGGTTAAGCTGGGTGAGCGAATAGCGGTAAAAATATAAAATGTTAACATTTTAAGCTTGATTATCCTTTTATGCGGATTTATTATAAACTGAAAAAGAAAGCGGGGAACAGATGAGACTTGTATACGCAGACAACGCTGCGACAACAAAAATGAGCGAAAAGGCAAAAAAAACCTTATTGGATAATATAGACATTTACGGAAATCCCTCTTCCCTTCACAGCATGGGCTCACAGGCTGCCCGGGTACTGGATGAGGCGAGAGATAAAACAGCAAAGCTGCTCGGCTGCGAAACAAAGGAGCTGTTTTTCACCTCCGGCGGCTCAGAGAGCGACAATTGGGCTATAAAAGGTGCAGCCTTCAACATGAAAAAAAAGGGTAAGACGCATATAATCTCAACCGTCTTTGAGCATCATGCGGTGCTTCATACTCTTAAAGCACTGGAAAAGCAGGGGTTTGAGGTTACCTATCTTGATGTGAACGAGCAGGGCTATATCAGCCCGGACGAGTTAATGTCAGCCATAACCGATAAGACCGGACTTGTAACAATAATGTATGCAAACAACGAAATAGGCACAGTAATGCCCATTCCCCGGATAGGTGCAATATGCAGAGAAAAGAAAATTATATTCCATACCGATGCCGTACAGGCAGTCGGTCATCTGCATATTGATGTAAGGGAGCAGAATATAGACCTTCTCTCCCTGTCTGCTCATAAATTCCACGGACCCAAGGGAATCGGAGCTCTTTATATCAGAAAGGGTATTGCTATCCCGAACCTTCTCGACGGCGGCGCTCAGGAACGAGGCAAGCGTGCCGGAACCGAGAACATTCCGGCAGCTATATCAGCAGCGGTTGCACTGGAAGAAGCTCTGACTGACCTCGATAAAAAGAACAACCGGGTAAGAGCAATGAGGGACAGGCTTATCGAGGGCTTGCTAAAAATAGAAAAAAGCCGGCTTAACGGCGGTCTTTCCCCCCGTCTTGCCGGAAATGTATCGGTTTGCTTTGAGGGAGTGGAGGGCGAGGCTCTGCTGCTGTCTCTCGACCTTAAGGGTATAAGCGCCTCAAGCGGCTCCGCCTGCACCTCCGGCTCTCTCGACCCGAGCCATGTATTGCTGGCACTCGGTCTGCCGCATGAGATTGCGCACGGTTCTCTCAGGTTATCGTTAAGTGAATACAATACGGAAGAGGATATCGATTATATTTTAAGCGTTATCCCCGAGATTATTGAACGGCTCCGGGATATGTCCCCGTTGTGGGAAAAAATCAAGCAGGAAGAATGACGGGTTTTTTTGAGTAAAATCAGAGAGGAATTATAAATAATGGCATATAGCGATAAGGTAATGGATCATTTTAAGAATCCGAGAAACGTCGGAAAAATAGATGATGCGGACGGTATCGGAGAGGTGGGTAACGCAAAGTGCGGCGATATAATGAAGGTTTATATCAAGGTTAAGGATAACATAATTGCAGATATAAAGTTCAACACATACGGCTGCGCTTCCGCAATAGCGACCAGCTCCATTGCAACCGAAATGATAAAGGGGAAAACCGTGGATGAGGCGTTGAAGCTTACAAACAGAGCTGTAGTTGAAGCGCTCGACGGACTTCCTCCCGTAAAAATACATTGCTCTGTTTTAGCGGAGGAAGCAGTTAAGGCTGCCATCGCTGATTACTATAAAAAGCAGGGAATAGACAAAAATATTGATGTGGCTGACGGAGAAGAGCATTACTGCTGCCACAGACACGAGTAAAAAGCAAGCATTAAAACAACCTCTACGGTAGCAATGCTCCGAAGAGGTTGTTTTTTACATGACTAGCTACTCTTTAATAAACTGACACATATATCGCTCTAATATTTTGTAAAGAACAAAGGTCAAAACAGCGTTGCCGCCAAGCTTTATAAGGTTGAAGGGAATAATTATCGGGAGTAATATTTCCTTCACACTCGAAACAGGCCATCCCGTAAAATAAGGAGTCACAACCAGGTTTGCTCCTACCATTACGACAGTTGCCGTAATTACACCGATTATTACAGCGGTTATTAGCCTTGCTTTTTCGCTTAATTTTATGTATCTGTATAGAATGGTAACCGTTAATACAAGCGTACCGGTTGCGATTACGTGCATTATAAACCCGTAAACACCGCTGTGAGCGCTCACCGTAGCGGCTTGGATTGCAGAAACCGCAATGGTCATCGCCAGACCCCAAAACGGTCCGAGAAAAATGCCACCCAACAAAATCGGAATATCTGCCGGATCATATTCGAGAAACGGAGCCGATGCAAATATCGGCGTACGCAAGAACACTACCATTACCACAGCCAGTGCAGAAAGCACTGCCGCTGTTGTTAATTTGCGGGTTTTTGTTTTGTTAATCATTGATATATCTCCTTTTAAAAGTATAAATATTCAATGCTTAACGGGTTTGTTTTCAGAACACAGGTAATAATAACAAAAAGTCCCCCGTAAAAAAACGGGGGACCCTTCTTTTGTTTTGTTATTTTTGCCTCTCTCATCCAGACTTTTAAAATGCTGTACATCAAGAAAAGTTAATATCATTCTCAGAAATACAGAAGTACACCTGAAAATGCGTAGCTTTTTCTAATGAATGCGAAGCATTCTATACTGTCGGTACGGGAATTTCACCCGTTCCTGCCACCAAAAACTAATTCTGCCAGATTTTATCCAAACAATAGCTTTCAGCGCAAGTTTCCAACGGAAACTTGTCACTCGAACCTCTGGTTCGAGTTTGGCTCGCAGACTTTAACTGCCGGTAGGGAATCTCACCCACCCCCGAAGCATATTTAATTATTAATAATTATATTGTAAAGTCACTAACAATATGACACTTAACTGCTCTCGTCAGTTATTTTGTTTCGATAACAACGCCGGAGCCAACGGTTCTGCCGCCTTCACGGATAGCAAAACGAAGTCCCTTCTCGATGGCGATAGGAGTTATAAGCTCAACGTTCATATCCACGTTATCCCCGGGACGGCACATGTCTACGCCCTCAGGAAGTGTAATAACGCCGGTAACGTCGGTTGTTCTGAAGTAGAACTGAGGGCGGTAGTTGGAGAAGAAGGGCTTGTGGCGTCCTCCCTCTTTCTCGGTAAGAACGTATACCTGTCCCACAAACTTTGTCAACGGCTTTATAGAGCCGGGCTTTGCAAGAACCTGTCCTCTTTCTATATCATCCTTCTGAATACCACGGAGCAAGCAGCCTACGTTATCGCCTGCCTCAGCAAAGTCAAGCAGCTTACGGAACATCTCGATTCCGGTTATAACAGTCTTTCTGGATTCGTCGGTAAGTCCTACTATCTCAACCTCGTCGGATAGCTTAACCTGTCCTCTTTCAACTCTGCCAGTAGCAACCGTTCCGCGACCTGTGATGGAGAATACGTCCTCAACAGGCATAAGGAAGGGAAGTGTATCGTTTCTTGCGGGAGTGGGAATATATTCGTCAACCGCATTCATAAGCTCAACGATGGACGCATAAACGGGGTCGGAAATATCCTTGCTCTCAGAAAGGAGCGCATCTCTTGCCGAACCTCTGATTATCGGAATATCGTCGCCCGGGAACTCGTACTCGGAGAGCAGCTCCCTTACCTCCATCTCAACCAAATCAAGCAGCTCGGGATCGTCAACAAGGTCAACCTTGTTCATATAAACAACCATTGCGGGAACACCAACCTGACGGGCAAGAAGGATATGCTCACGGGTCTGCTGCATGGGACCGTCGGTTGCGGCAACAACGAGTATAGCACCGTCCATCTGAGCGGCACCTGTGATCATATTCTTTACATAGTCGGCGTGTCCGGGACAGTCAACATGCGCATAATGACGATTCTCGGTCTGATACTCGACATGACGGGTATTAATTGTTATACCTCTTGCCTTTTCCTCGGGAGCGTTGTCGATCTGGTCATATGCCATAAACTCAATGCTCTCGTCCGAAACGGCAAGTGTCTTTGTAATAGCCGCTGTCAATGTTGTCTTACCATGGTCAACATGTCCGATGGTACCGATATTAATATGTGGTTTCGTTCTCTCAAATTTAGCCTTTGCCATTATTTTTCCTCCTGTAATGTCTTTGTTGATATAAATTCATTATATAGTTTTTTTATTTCCTGTCAAGGCTTTTTCAAAATTTTGTTATACCTTGACCTGCATTATTTGCCTTTGGAACCCATAAGTTCCTCCTGCACCGACTTCGGGACAATCGCATAATGGCTGGGTTCCATAGAATACTGTCCCCTGCCCTGTGTCTTTGACCTGAGATCGGTGGAATAACCGAACATTGAGGACAACGGTACATTTGCGATAATCTGCTGAGCGCCGCTGACCGGCTCCATTTCCTTAATTGCGCCTCTGCGTGAAGTCAAGTCTCCGATAACCTCGCCCATATAATCGTCCGGTGTTGTGACAACAACCTTCATAATCGGCTCGGTAAGAATGGGTGCCGCCTTGCGCATAGCGTTCTTAAACGCCATTGAAGCGGCAATCTTAAACGCCATTTCAGAGGAATCGACCTCGTGATAGGAGCCGTCATAAAGAGTAACAATCACATCGACAACATTATAACCCGCAACAACTCCGGAAAGCATTGCTCCTCTTATTCCTTCGTCTACGGCGGATATATATTCCTTCGGAATTGCACCGCCCGTAATCTTGTTGATGAACTGGTATCCCTTTCCGGGCTCGTTAGGCTCAATGGTGATCTTTACATGACCATACTGTCCTTTACCTCCGGACTGACGGGCATATTTATTATCCTCATCAGCACTCTTGGTAATTGTCTCCCGATAGGAAACCTGCGGCTTGCCCACATTTGCCTCTACCTTGAATTCCCTAAGAAGTCTGTCCACGATAATCTCAAGATGGAGTTCACCCATTCCGGCTATAATGGTCTGTCCGGTTTCCTCGTCGGTATAAGCCTTAAAGGTCGGATCCTCCTCAGCAAGCTTGGAAAGAGCTATTCCCATTTTTTCCTGACCCGCTTTGGTTTTGGGTTCTATCGCAACCCTTATTACAGGCTCGGGGAAGACCATTGATTCAAGCACGATGGGATTTCTCTCGTCACAGAGAGTATCTCCGGTAGTGGTGTTCTTAATACCGACTACGGCGGCAATATCACCCGCCATTACTTCGTTGACATCCTCCCTGTGGTTTGCATGCATAAGCAAAATGCGTCCCAAACGCTCTCTGGAGCTCTTAACCGAATTATAAACCGACGAGCCTGATGTTATTTTTCCGGAATAGACTCTGATAAAGCAAAGTCTTCCCACAAACGGGTCGGTCATAATCTTAAACGCAAGAGACGAAAAAGGTGCGTTATCGTCTGACGGACGTTCGTCCTCCTCATCGTTCCTGGGGTTGATTCCCTTGATTGCGGGAACATCCAGAGGCGAGGGCATATAGTCCACTACTGCATCCAGCAGCTTCTGAACACCCTTATTCTTATAGGAGGTTCCGCATACTACCGGAACCATTTTGTTTTCAATGGTTGCCTTGCGAATTGCCGCCTTTATTTCCTGCTCGGTAAGCGTTTCCCCCTCGAGATACTTCTCCAGCAGAGTGTCGTCTATTTCTGCGACATGCTCAAGAAGCTCCTGACGAAAGCTCTCCGCCTTTTCCTTAAGGTCATCCGGAATCTCGGTTTCCTTAATCTCGTTACCGACATCATCAAGATATATATATGCCTTCATTTTAACAAGATCAATAATACCCTTGAAGTCACTCTCCGAGCCTATGGGTAGCTGTATGGGCACGGCGTTTGCCTTCAGGCGGTCTCTGATCATGTCCACAACCCGATAGAAATTTGCGCCCATTATGTCCATCTTGTTCACATAGCACATACGGGGGACCTTGTATTTGTCCGCCTGACGCCACACGGTCTCGGACTGCGGTTCAACGCCGCCCTTTGCGCATAAAACAGTAACCGAGCCGTCAAGCACTCTCAAGGAACGCTCAACCTCGACCGTAAAGTCAACATGTCCGGGTGTATCGATAATATTGATGCGATGATTGTTCCAGAAGCAGGTGGTTGCTGCGGAGGTAATGGTTATACCCCTCTCCTGCTCCTGCTCCATCCAATCCATGGTTGCGGCACCCTCGTGAACCTCGCCCATTTTATGCGTTTTTCCCGTATAATATAATATTCTTTCTGAAGTTGTAGTCTTTCCCGCGTCTATATGAGCCATTATACCTATATTACGGTAACGCTCAAGCGGATATTCTCTCGGCATATATTTCTCCTTGGTCTATCCGGTTTGTTAGAAAAAGCCGCCGTGACTTTTTTCCACCCGGAATATGATATTATTAATTTTTTCTTGGCTGAAGGGTTGCATCGAACGGATACAAACCTCATAAACCTGCTTTTTAAATTACCATCTATAATGTGCAAAAGCCTTGTTGGCTTCCGCCATCTTATGCGTGTCTTCCTTTTTCTTTACAGCTCCGCCGGTATTGTTTACCGCATCAATAATTTCTGCGGCAAGCCGTTCGCACATTCTCTTGTCGCCTCTGGCCCTTGAATAGGTCTTAAGCCAGCGCAAGCCGAGTGTCTGTCTTCTTTCGACACGAACCTCCATAGGAACCTGGTAGTTTGAGCCGCCTCTGCGAACCGCTTTCACCTCAAGGGTTGGCATAATGTTTTCCAACGCCTTACGGAACTGCTCAAGCGGGTCCTGCCCGGTTTTATTCTCTACGATGCTGAACGCGTCGTATACGATTTTCTGGGCAACCCCTTTTTTGCCGTCAAGCATAATGTTGTTTATCAGCTTTGTTACCAAAGTGGAATTATAAAGCGGATCCGGCAAAACATCTCTTTTAAAACCATGCTCTCTTCTTGGCACTTTACTTCCCTCCTTCATAAAGATAGTCAAGCCGCAAAAATGCGGTTAACCTCAATGAGCTCATAGGTACTCGAAAATAATTTCCGTTAGCGCTAATGACGAGAACACTTATAAAAAATCAATATATATTATAAGCGTATAAACGCAAAAAATTTCATTATTTAACAATGTATTTTACATTCTGTCATTAGACACGAAGAAAATTCCTTCTATTCCCTTGTCAATTTACTTCTTGGCACGCTTAGCTCCGTACTTTGAGCGACCCTGATTTCTCTTGTCAACACCCTGAGTATCAAGTGTACCGCGAATAATATGATAGCGAACACCGGGCAGATCCTTTACCTTGCCGCCTCTTATAAGAACGACAGAGTGCTCCTGCAAATTGTGTCCGATACCCGGTATATAGGCCGTAACCTCTATGCCGTTTGTAAGCCTTACTCTGGCAATCTTTCTCTGAGCGGAGTTAGGCTTCTTGGGTGTCTTAATCGCAACCTTGGTGCATACTCCCCTTTTCTGCGGTGAATTGCACTCGACGGTAATCTTCTTTATCGAGTTGACACTCTTCTGCAGTGCGGGTGATTTTGACTTGTAAACGCTGACCTTTCTTCCGTGCCTTACCAACTGATTAAATGTAGGCATCTTTTCCCTCCTTTCTGAATTATTTACACAACGAATTGATTATACATAAACGCTTTTGTTTTGTCAATAGTCAAAGAATCATCAAAAAAACCGACAAAACAACCGCTTCGTTGTAAAATTCGTACAGCAACCCGAAGACACAGCCCATCCGCCTTCGGAATATGCTGTATTTTTTTGCATGATTAAAATTCTGTTATAATTGCGGTGGGTACATCCACACCTGCTTTTTCCGCAAGCTGGCGACTGGTGTAACGGTTGTCTATATCCAATACTCCGGCTTTTTTCAGCTCATACATTACCCTTGTTGAAAAAGCGGTGTCCGCATCCTTGGCAAGAATAACCCTCTTTGCCTTTCCGGAACGAATAAGCTTAAGGGACTGATTGATACCAATAACCCAACTTCGCCCGTCGGAACTGTCTGACATTTTTAATCTTTTCCTCCAGTAAATGATTTTTTAGTGATCCTATTTACATTTATTATTCACCAGCGACCTCTGCTCTAAGCCCGTCAAAAGTATGCTCGTAGCTCTCGCCGATGTCGACCTCCACATTACGGTAGGTCTGCATTCCCGTTCCCGCAGGAATGAGCTTACCTATGATGACATTTTCCTTGAGACCGATAAGCGGATCCCGTTTTCCCTTAATTGCAGCTTCGGTAAGCACCTTGGTGGTCTCCTGGAAGGAGGCTGCGGAAAGGAAGGACTCGGTGGACAATGAAGCCTTGGTTATTCCCAGGAGCAGGGATATTCCCTCCGCTTCCAGCTTCGGGGTATCCTGAGAGTGCTCCTCGTTATATCTGCGTATGCGCTCGTTCTCGGAAGCAAACTCCGCAACATCCACCGATGAGCCAACCAGCATATTGGTGTCTCCGCTGGAATCCACTTTAATCTTACGGGTCATCTGACGGGCGATAACCTCTATATGCTTATCCGAAATCTCAACCGCTTGCAGACGATAAACCCTTTGAATCTCTTTTATTATATACTCATAAACGGCATCAAGCCCGCAAATTCTCAGAATATCCGCCGGACTCTCGGTTCCGTCGGTAAGCTTCCTACCTTTTTCCACCTGTTCACCGTCATCCACAATAACCTTGGTGAGGATGGGAACAGAGGTGGATTTTTCCTCTCCGGTCTCATCGTCGGTTACGATAATCTGCTTGAGCTTTTTGGCCTCCTCGATACGCACCTTGCCGTTAAACTCGGAAAGCACGGCGGTTCTTTTAGGCTTTCTCGCCTCAAAAATTTCCTCGACTCTGGGAAGACCCTGTGTAATGTCTCCTCCCGCAACGCCTCCGCTGTGGAAGGTTCTCATGGTAAGCTGGGTTCCCGGCTCGCCTATGGACTGCGCCGCAATGATTCCCACCGCTTCTCCTATGCTCACAGGATGACCCGATGCCAGATCCGCTCCGTAGCAGTGCACGCACGCACCGTGCTTGGATTTGCAGTTAATAACCGAGCGGATATGCACCTTCTCGATTCCGGCCGCTATTATTTTTTCTATTTGCTTTTCGTTTATCATTGTATCATCGGGAACGATAACCTCACCGGTTTCGGGATGCATGACATCCCCGATTGCATATCTGCCCGCCAAGCGATCCTCAAAGGGCTCTATAATCTCTTCCTTGCCGCCCGAGAGCTTATCCACTATATTGCTTACCCAAAGACCTCTGTCGTCCCCGCAGTTAATGTCACGGATAATCACATCCTGCGAAACATCAACAAGGCGGCGGGTAAGATAACCGGAGTCCGCAGTACGCAAGGCGGTGTCCGCAAGTCCTTTTCTCGCACCTCTTGCCGCAGTAAAGTACTCGAGTATCTTCATTCCCTCCCGGAAATTAGCCTTGATGGGAATCTCGATTGTCTTACCGGTAGCGGAGGACATAAGTCCTCGCATTCCGGCAAGCTGTCTTATCTGCTTAATCGAGCCTCTAGCACCGGAGACCGCCATCATATTTATTGGATTATATTTATCCAGATTGCTCTGAAGCGCATCCGTTACCTTCCTGGTGCACTCGTCCCAAACAGCGACTACCCTTGCGGAGCGTTCCTCGTCCGAAAGAAGACCTTTTTTGAAGAAATCGGTTATTGTGTCAACCTTCTCATCCGCTTCCGCAAGCAGCTCCTTCTTCTCGGGAGGAACCGCCATATCATAAACGGATATGGTTATTGCGCTCTTGGTGGAATATCTGAAGCCCAGCTCCTTAAGCTTATCCAGAACCTCGCAGGTTAATGCGTTTCCGTGATACTTAATGCACCTGTCCACGATAACCGAAAGCTCATTACTGGTAACCACAAAGTCTATCTCAGGGTTGAATAAATTCTCCGGATTGCTTCTGTCAACATAACCCAAGTCCTGCGGAAGAGGTTGGTTGAATATAAGCCTTCCGAGAGTGGTTTCGGTTATACCGCTCTTCTTATCGCCGTCTATTTCCTTTGTAACCCTTACCTTAATTCTTGCATGCAGGCTGATTAACCCGTTATTATACGCCATCACGGCTTCCTCAAAATTACGGAAGCTCTTTCCTTCGCCTTTTTCATCCTCTTTTTCTAGCGTAAGATAATAAGCACCGAGAACCATGTCCTGTGAAGGCACGGTTACCGCGTGTCCGTTTACCGGCTTGAGAAGGTTATTTGCGGACAGCATAAGGAACCTTGCCTCTGCTTGAGCCTCTGCGGAAAGCGGTATATGCACCGGCATTTGGTCTCCGTCAAAGTCGGCGTTGAACGCCGTACAGACCAATGGATGCAGCTTGATTGCTCTGCCCTCGACAAGCACCGGCTCAAACGCTTGTATGGACAGCCTGTGAAGGGTGGGAGCTCTGTTGAGCAGCACCGGATGCTCCTTGATAACCGCATCAAGCGCGTCCCAGACCTCTGCGTTTGCCCTGTCAACCCGCTTCTTGGCATCCTTAATGTTTGTGGATTTACCTGTTGCGACAAGCGTTTTCATTACAAAGGGCTTAAACAGCTCAAGTGCCATTTCCTTGGGAAGTCCGCATTGATAGAGCTTTAGCTCCGGTCCGATTACTATAACCGAACGACCGGAATAATCAACCCGCTTACCCAAAAGATTCTGTCTGAACCGACCCTGCTTGCCCCTGAGCATTTCGGACAACGATTTAAGGGGACGGTTGTTCGGACCGGTAACCGGTCTTCCTCTCCTGCCGTTGTCGATTAGAGCATCAACCGCTTCCTGAAGCATTCGCTTCTCGTTTCTGATTATTATGTCCGGAGCCTCAAGCTCCATAAGCCTTTTCAGCCTGTTATTACGGTTTATAACCCTGCGATACAAATCGTTCAAATCGCTGGTGGCGAATCTGCCGCCGTCCAGCTGAACCATGGGTCTTATTTCGGGCGGGATTATAGGAAGCGCCTCCATAATCATCCACTCGGGACGATTTCCGGATAAGCGAAACGCCTCCACAACCTCAAGCCGCTTTATGGCGCGAATCTTACGCTGTCCCTGAGCGGTCAGAAGCTCTTTTTTAAGCTCCTCCGACTCCTTCTCAAGGTCAATCTCGGCAAGCAGTCTTTGAATCGCTTCCGCACCCATACCCGCTTCAAAGTCGTCCTCGTACTTCTCCCTGTAATCCCTGTACTGCTGTTCGGTAAGCAGCTGATATTTGGAGAGCTGAGTATCCTCGCCGGGGTCGATTACAATGTACTGGGCAAAATATAATACCTTTTCGAGCAGCTTCGGCGATAGATTCAAGAGCAAGCCCATCTTTGAGGGAATCGCTCTGAAATACCATATGTGCGAAACCGGTGCGGCAAGCTCGACATGTCCCATGCGCTCCCGCCTAACCTTATTTGTGGTTATCTCTACTCCGCACTTCTCGCATATTTTGCCTTTGTAGCGTATGCCTCGCTTATATTTACCGCAATGACATTCCCAGTCCTTGGTCGGACCGAAAATCTTCTCGCAGAACAAACCGTCCCGCTCCGGCTTGAGGGTGCGGTAATTTATGGTTTCCGGCTTCTTGACCTCTCCGTAGGACCAGGAGCGTATCATATCGGAAGATGCAAGACCTATCTGTATGGATTCAAACTCTATATTTTCCAACATTATTTATCTTCCCTTCTAAAATTAATCGTCGTCCGAATTGTCATCGAGGCCTTCTTCATATTCATAAACGTCGTCCTCAAACACCTCGTCATCCTCTCCGTCGGCGGCAACAACACCTTCCTCGTCGTCATGCATCATATCGTCCGGATTCTCGATAACATTGGCTCCAAGCTCGTTCTCAGAATACTTCTTATCGTTATCACTCTCATCGTCGCTGTAATCCTTAAGCGTGATTTCCATATCGTTTTTATCCTTCACCCGAACATCAAGCCCTAATGATTGAAGCTCCTTGACCAGAACCTTAAATGAGGCGGGAACTCCCGGAGTGGGAATGTTCTGTCCCTTTACAATCGCCTCGTAGGTCTTAACCCTTCCCTTAATGTCATCCGATTTTACGGTAAGGATTTCCTGAAGGGTGTAAGCCGCACCGTATGCGTACAAGGCCCAGACCTCCATCTCTCCGAAACGCTGTCCGCCGAACTGCGCCTTTCCGCCGAGAGGCTGCTGGGTTACCAGCGAGTAAGGACCTGTTGAACGGGCATGTATCTTGTCGTCTACCAAATGATGCAGCTTAAGGAAGTACATATATCCGACCGTTACCCGATTATCGAACTCTTCTCCGGTTCTTCCGTCATAAAGCACCGTTTTACCGTCCTCGGGAAGTCCGGCTGTTTTAAGACACTCAAAAATATCCATTTCGCTTGCGCCGTCAAAAACAGGGGTCATAACCTTCCAGCCCAATTGCTTTGCAGCCAAACCCAAGTGAACCTCAAGAACCTGTCCGATGTTCATACGGGAGGGTACACCCAACGGGTTAAGAACTATATCCAGCGCCGTGCCGTCAGGCAGGAAGGGCATATCCTCGGTGGGAAGTATTCGAGAAATAACGCCCTTGTTTCCGTGCCGTCCCGCCATCTTGTCCCCGACCGAAATCTTTCTCTTCTGTGCGATAAATACCCGCACAACCTTGATAACTCCAGGCTGAAGAACATCACAATCATCTCTGGAAAAGACCTTTACATCAACAACAATGCCGCTTTCGCCGTGAGGCAGCCTCAAAGAGGTATCCCTCACCTCTCTTGCCTTCTCACCGAAAATAGCTCTAAGGAGTCTCTCCTCGGCGGTAAGCTCGGTTTCTCCCTTCGGCGTAACTTTACCTACCAGAATATCGCCCGCACGAACCTCCGCCCCGATGCGGATTACTCCGTCACCGTCAAGGTCCTTTAATACATCATCGCCCACATTGGGAATATCTCTTGTTATTTCCTCGGCGCCCAGCTTGGTATCCCGGGATTCACAATAATACTCCTCAATATGTATTGAGGTGTATACATCATCCCGTACAAGGCGCTCGTTGATAAGAATAGCATCCTCGTAGTTATAGCCCTCCCAGGTCATAAAACCGACCAGAATATTCTTACCCAGCGATACCTCGCCGTTATCCGTAGCGGGTCCGTCTGCTATGACATCCCCCTTTTCTATTCGCTGACCCTTGGTTACAAGCGGTCTTTGATTTATGCATGTTCCTTGATTGGAACGCTTGAATTTTATCAGTTTATAAGCATCGGTCTTTCCTTCGTCCGTACGAACCACCACTTCACCTGCGGCAACCGATTCCACCGTTCCCGAATTCCTGCAAAGCACCAAGACTCCCGAATCATAGGCAGCCTTGTATTCCATTCCCGTTGCGACAACGGGAGACTCTGTTGTCATAAGAGGAACCGCCTGCTTCTGCATGTTTGAGCCCATAAGCGCACGGGTGTTATCGTCGTTTTCCAAAAAAGGAATCATTGCGGTAGCAACCGATACCACCATTTTTGCGGAGACATCCATAAGGTCAATCTGCTCCGCCTCAAACTCCTGCACCTCGTCACGATGCCTTGCGACAACCTTGCGGTTCAAGAAATGTCCGTTCTCGTCAATCTCCTCATTTGCGGTCGCTACAACATACTCGTCCTCCGCATCAGCGGTAAGATACACAACATCTCTTGTAACCACGCCGTCCTTTACAATCCTGTACGGAGCTTCTATGAATCCGAACTCGTTTACCCTCGCATAGGTTGCGAGATAGGATATAAGTCCGATATTCGGTCCCTCCGGAGTCTCTATGGGACACATTCTGCCATAATGGGTATAATGAATGTCACGAACCTCAAAGGAGGCTCTGTCTCTGGACAGACCGCCCGGTCCGAGTGCGGAAAGCCGACGCTTATGAGTAAGCTCGGACAACGGATTGGTTTGATCCATAAACTGAGAAAGCGGCGACGAGCCGAAGAAGTCCCTTATCGCCGAAACTATAGGACGGATGTTTATTAGGGACTGCGGCGTAATTGTATCTATATCCTGAGTGGTCATTTTTTCCTTTACAATCTTATCCATACGGGAAAACCCTATACGGAGCTGATTGAAGAGCAGCTCACCCACCGAACGGAGCCGGCGGTTGCTGAGATGGTCTATGTCGTCGGTCTTGCCTATTCCATATGAAAGGCAAATCAAATAGTTTACCGAAGCAAACACATCGTCAACCGAAATATGGTTGGGTATCAGCTCGTCCTTTCTTTGCATAAAAGCGTTTTTCAGCTCGTCTGTGTCCGATAGCCCGACTGTGTTTATTATTTCCAGCAAAGGGTCAACGCTAACATATTCGTTAATCCCGAGCTGCTCGTTTGTAAATCCGGTGATAACCGAAGCGTCCACCATTTTATTGGAAAACACCTTTATTTCCCTTGTGCTTTCCTTGTCCTCGGTATCCCCTTCCACAAAGACCTCGTATATACCCGCTCTTTCTATGGTCTCTGCATCAACCCTGGAGAGCTTATGCCCCGCTTCGAAAAGAATCTCTCCGGTAAACGGACTTGCCGCCGGACGGGTTAACACCCGCCCCACAATACGCTTTGATAATGCAAGCTTTTTGTTGAACTTGTATCTTCCGACCGGAGAAAGGTCGTATCTCTTAGAATCAAAGAAAAGATTGTTGAGCAGCACCTGCGCACTCTCCACAATCGGAGGGTCGCCCGGACGCAGCTTCCTGTATATTTCCTTAAGCGCCTCATGTGTGGGGTTGGTGGACACGCCCTCACTGATATTCTTTTCAGCCTCGGCAACCGTTATATCCTTCTCAAAGGTAGCCTTAAGCACTGCCTCCTCCCCGAACTTCTCCAATATTTCATCATTGTCTGTTAGTCCGAAGGCACGCAAAAGCACCGTAATGGGTATCTTACGGTTCTTGTCTATTCTTACATAAAAAACATCGGAGGAATCGGTCTCAAACTCAAGCCATGCGCCTCTGTAAGGGATAACGGTAGTGGAATAGAGCTGCTTGCCTGTTTTATCGAGAGACTGATTGTAATATATTCCGGGAGAGCGTACTATCTGAGATACTATAACCCTCTCCGCGCCGTTGATTATAAAGGTGCCGCTGTCGGTCATGGTCGGGAAATCGCCCATATAGATTTCCTGCTCCTTAACCTCTCCGGTTACCTTGTTGGTCAAGCGCACGATAACCTTAAAAGGGGTAGCGTAGTTTACATCCCGCTCCTTGCATTCCTCAATCGTATATTTAGGTGTTTCGTTGAGGGTGTAATCCACAAACTCAATAACAAGGTTTCCCGAATAATCGGTCATCGGAGAGATATCGGCGAGAACTTCCTTTATATCCTTCTCCACCAAATCCCTGAAGGATTTCTTCTGTACTTCAATCAGATTGGGCATTTCCAGCACTTCTTCGTTTTGAGAAAAGGACATTCTCACGACCTTACCAAGATGCTGCTCCTTTACCATATCAACCAATCACTCCATTCAAATTTTAACAAATACCATCATTAATACTTTAATATTATACAAGCCCGCTTTCCGCCATCTGAAAAAGATACAAAAATGATACAATTGCCTCAATGAAAATTTACCGTTTTTGCCTCTTTTTTTAGAAAATACCGATTTTCCGGGCAATATAGTGCAGTTTATAATATTATCACAGTAATAAGGCTTTGTCAATCCTTTTTTGAAAAATATTTTCGCCGCTCGTTGTGAAAATGGAGCAGGGGTTAGTCCCTGCTCCATTATAAAGCACGCTTACATTATTTGATTATTATATTAATTTACATCATCTTTTTTAGATTAGTGTAGCATTTTGTTACTGTTTCGAAATTGTCCTGAGCGTCCTTCTCCACTATCACCCATGCACAGGACGGGGTGTTTTTGGATATGCTTAACACAGCATTCCAGTCGATGTCGTCCTCACCTATAACGCAGTCATAGCCCTTTTCCATGGAAAACGCCTTGTAATGCACTGTTACGCCCTTGTCCGCAAACCTTTTGTACAGCTCGACCGGGTCCTGTCCGCCGTTGAGAGCGTTGCCTATATCCAGCTGCATAATAAAATCGCTCGGGGTCTGCTCTCCTATCATGTCCCATGCACATTTGCCGTTGTCAAGAACCGCCATCTCTCCCTTGTGAGCATGGAAGCCCAGCACAAGCCCTTCCTCACGCAAGCGAGCGCAAAGCTTGTTGAAGGCGCAAATGGTTTCCTCCCATTCCGCAACCGTTTTTTCGGGCATCCAGGGAACGACTACATTCTTGCAGCCCAGGGTTTTCATGTAGCTTATTACGTTTTCCGCCTTTTCTTCGGTCTCAAACTCCTGCCAGCCTGTGTGGAAGCCGCAAACCTCAAGACCGTATTCCTTCAGACAGTCCCTCAGAAATTCCGCCGGATGGGTTGCCAGAGCTCCGAACAGCTCAACTCCCTCATATCCGATATCCTTAATTCTCTTGAGGCAGCCCTTTACATCCTCGGCATACGCGTCCCTTACCGAGTAGACCTGAACTCCTAATTTAAACATAAAAAATCTCCATTCCGTGCCGCAGCACTTTATTATCAAGGATTAACCCACATGCTTATACACTGTATTACCGTAAAAAACATATGGTCTATACTATCTTTACAGCACAAGCAGGCTGAGCAACCGTCAGCACAACATCACCGGCACTTCTCTCGGCGCAAACCCTCATGCCGCTTGCCGCAAGTCTTCCCCTGCATTCTCCAAAAGCAATCTGGGGGCGGTTATTGTTCTCGCTCAAATGTGCAAGCACTATGCTTTTTGCTCCCTGCCGCACTAAGCCGGGCAAAAATTCTGCGCAATCCATGTTAGAGAGATGTCCCTTACTGCCGAGTATGCGCTTCTTGAGAAAATACGGGTATTCACCCTGCTCAAGCATTTCGATATCATGGTTTGATTCTATAACCACATATTCACAGCCGGTCAGCATTTTCTGTACCGAATCGCTTAAATGCCCTATATCTGTTGCATACCCGAGGCAGCTCCTCCCCAAATCTATTTTAAACCCCACGCTGGCAAGCGAATCATGGGAGGTTGCGACCGCATTAATGCTCATATCGCTTAAGGCAATGCTGTCTCCGTCATCAAAGCTGTTTATGAGCGGTTCGGTCTCGGGCTGCGTTTCAGATATGCTCTTTGCGGAAAGAAAAGGAGCGTAAACCGGTATTTTGTAATACTTTGATATTATTTTCAGCCCGTTTATATGGTCCCTGTGCTCATGGGTTACAAATATAGCCTTTATATTCTCTATGCTTGTCCCAAGATCATTCAGAGCGCAGCAGATACGCCGTGCGGAAACTCCGGCGTCTATTAAAATCTCATCACTGCCGCATTTTACATATGCAACATTTCCCCTCGAGGAGGAATAAAGCATATATGCTCCTATATTCTCAGCCATTATACAGTAGCTCCCTCATAAATATCATCTCTGTCAAACCTTACCGCTCCATACGGACGAACCTTCAAAAACATGCAGGAGCCCTTGCCAAATACCGACTCCAGCGTTTTTTTATACTTTTCCTTTTCGCCTTCCGGCACATATGCCTGTATTGTTCCGGCAAATCCGCCGCCATGCACACGGCAAACCACTCCTAAGCGACCCGAAAGGGCTATCGCAAGCGAAAGACCCTGCTCAGTTATGTTTTTGTTTGTATATATGTTTTGGAGGAATTTATAAGAGGAGTCCCCTGAATCGGCTGCATGCTCGAGAAAGCTCTCTATTCTGTTTGCCTTCAACGCCTTTCTCTGCGCCTCCACCCGCCTATTCTCTCCGAAAAAATGCAGGGAACGCAAAATCGCACGGTCTCCGGCAAGACCCCTGAGATAAGCGATTCTGGATATAAAATCCTGCTCGTCAACCTCACGCAGCACATTCTTTCCCATCAGCTTTGCGCAGGTATGCATCTCCTTGGGCACGGAGGCATAATCCTCGGTCAAATCAGCATGATTACCGCCTGTATTTACAATACAAAGCAAATAGCCGTATGCAGAAAGGTCAAAGCTCAGCTTTTCTACAACCGGCGAATCGCTCTGCTCAAAATCCATATACAAGAACCCGCCGTGAGCACAGGCGGACTGATCCATAAGTCCGCAGGGCTTGCCGAAGAAAACATTCTCGGAGTACTTGCCCGCCTTTGCCATTTCTATTGCGGGAATCTCACCGTTGTTATAAAAATGGGACAAAATGTTTGCGCACATAACCTCGAACGCAGCGGAGGAAGACAAGCCCGAGCCCGCAAAAACTTCGCTTGTCGTGCAGGCATTAAAGCCGCCGTATGTATAGCCCTTTTTTTCGAACGCATGGCATATGCCCGCTATTATGGCGGACGAACTGTTTTTGCGCACCTTAGACGGGTCGGGTTGGCTAATATCAACGGCATCCTCACGATAGCCCTCGCTCTTTATTCTAATGGTGCTGTCGGCAGACTTCTGCGCCACCGCTATTATATCAATATCAACAGCCGCCGCAAGCACCTTTCCGTGATTATGATCGGTATGGTTACCGGAAATCTCGCTTCTGCCGGGTACCGAAAAGAGCGCAACCTCATTGTCCCCATACAGCTCAATGAACTCCCGGATGGTCTTAATATACCGTTCTCTTTGTGTGTCAAGGCGCTCCGTTCCGTACAAACGGGTGAGTATATTGTCATATTTTTTTTCTTTGAATTCCTTAATCAGATTTTTTGACATCATAATTTTTTGCCTCATTTTTGCAGTATTTTATTTATCTCACACACATAAACGGTATGATAGTCGTCCTTATAGAACTTACTCGGATCCAGTCCGACAAAGCCGCCTTCTTTTATGGTATCGGTGTAGATCTTTGTGCCGCAGACAACCAGCTCCGCTTGCTCAAAATACACAAACCCACCGTCAAAAACCGGCTTTAACCCGGTCTCTTTTATTTTATCCGCTTCCCTGCCGCTTTTGCTTCCGCATGTTTTGAGAGCGTCCCTGTATTGCTCGGGCAGAAATGAAAGGGTAATTTCTTTCGATGCCTCGGTGAACTCGTGGGTAAAGCGCTGCGGACGCACAAAGCAGAAGAAAACGTTTTTGTTCCACAAAACACCCATTCCGCCCCAGCTCGCTGTCATGGTGTTATAGCTCCCATCCGGCTTTCTTGCGGTTACCAGCATCCACTGTTTGCCAATGGCGTCGAACACATTCTTATTTAACTGCTCAGGAATAATCTGTTTGGTCATATAATAATCCCTCCTTAAGAGAAGTATATGCTTTTACCTTGGAAAGAATAATCGCAAGGACTATAAACAAAGCGGCACTTGCTCCCGCCTGTAGAAAGCTGTAAAGGATGTTGCCGATTGCAACGGTACTGTCATACAGAATGGTCTCGGTCAAAAAATACCCACCGGTCAATATAATTGTCGCAGGTATAACGGCAGCAATATTTCTTATGGAAAAAACGTTTTTTCTGCTTGTGAACATTGCAGCCATCCCAGCCTTAATAATAAAGGTAGGTACTGTATATACCGCGTATGCGCTGGTAAGGTCGGACAACGAGGCCCCTATTGCACCGGCAAAGATTCCGTAAGGCATCGGAAGCAAGCAAGCAAAAAGATATATAAAAGTATCTCCCAGATGTACATATCCGTGTCCACCCGGAATGGGTACGAATATTCGTGTTACTATAAATATTATCGCAGTCGCTATCGCTGCCGCCGTAAGCCTTTTTGTTTTTTTATTCATACATCAGCTCTCCTGTCATTTCTTCAAAATTCAACCCCTGCTCGGGAGGTGTGCCTAACCTTTTTGTATGGGCGGAAACGTTTGAAATAAACTGCACAGCCGCCTTTACAGATTCGTAAATCCCCCCGCCGTTAAGCACCTTACCTAAAAGAACGGAGGCAAACAAATCTCCGCTACCCGGGAAAAAGCAGTCATAATAGGTGGCAAAGCTGCTCCCGTAGGAAACCTCTTTGTTATCCTTTATAGCGAAAACCGCTCCTATGGTGTCCTGCTGTTCATTATGTACGCCTGTTATTATAACAGCCCGTTTTTCCTTTTTACCTATTTTCAGGAGCTTATCGAGCAAAATCCTCAGCTCGTCGGCATCCGACTGCTTTTTATACGCCTTACCGAGCAGAATATAAGCCTCGGTTAGATTCGGAGTAATAATATCCGCATATTCGCAGAGCAAACGCATTCGCTTGCACATCTCTTTTGTGTATGTTTTATATATCTCGCCGTTATCTCCCATTACAGGGTCAACAAACACCAGTGTTTTTTTACCGGAAAAATCCTCTATAAAGCCCTTTACCGTGTCTATTTGCCGCTCGCTGCCCAAAAACCCGCTGTATATTGCATCAAAGTCCAGCCTCAAGTGCTTCCAGTGAGCGGTTATTCTGTCCATCTCGTCGCTTAAATCCAGAAAGGTGAACCCCTCTATCCCCGTATGCGAGGACAGCAGCGCGGTAGGCAAAGGACAGACCTGATGCCCGAAGCGGGATAAAACAGGCCAAACCACCTGCATGGAGCACCGTCCGAAGCAGGCTATATCATGTATTGCGGCTATTTTTTTCGCCATAACCTTGTTGCCTCTTTTTTTTTTTTATAATTCTTAACCTGTATAATACCACACCTAAGTGTAAAAGAAAAGATATTTTTGTTGTTTTTTAGAGTTTTGGGCTCGCCGCAAGCAAAAAAACATCCCATGCCGGCACGTATTCCTTTTTTCTAAGATAAAGCTTATATTTATAATCATAGCTTCGTATTAGCAACGGCAGATCAATTAAATCGCTTGCTCGGTGATAAAGGGCTGCCATTATGTCCGGACGGTTCCTGTAAATAACATTTACCGCTCCCTGAAGAACCTCTCTGTCCGCTCCCTCTGCGTCTATTTTTATGCTCCCGACTTCCGCTCCGGTTGCGTTCACGGTTCGTTGGCTGCAATAACCGTCAATGGTAACCGTGCGTATGCCTTCACTTTCCGTTTGCAATGCCGAGGATCGGCTCCCTTTTGCGTAAAACCCGGCGTTTCCCTCTCTGTCACATACTGCGGCTTTTTCGCAGATTACATCCCGAAGGTGTGCGGTGTTATTTTTTAGTTTTTTGTAGTTGATTATATCAGGCTCAAAGGCAACAACATCGGAATAAAACGGATTGAGCGCCGTATATTCGATCACCGTGTCCCCGTTATAGGCTCCCACATCAATATGCCTTTTATTGTGCATGAAGAACCCCTTAGGGTAAAAATATCCGCTCTTATTTTCGGTCAAATAATCTGTCTCACCTGTAATATTATACTTCAACAGCGACACAAAAAGTTCTTTGGACAAATTGTCCGCAAGACAATCATACAACCGCTGTATTTTTTTTGATTGGGATAATATATATTCCCTGTCAAGCATTCCTTCTCCGTAAACAGGGAGGTTAGGTGAATAAAGAGTGTGCCTTTGCTTAATGTAGGCAAGTATCCTGGTCTTATCTCCCTCCAGCGCAAAGCACAAAACAGCGGCAAAATCCCCAAACACAGCCTCCGCCTCCTCAAGGCTCATCACCCTATAACCCAAAAAGCTCTGTCCTCTCACAAAGCCCTCGCTTGCAAAAACACCGCTTATTTTTATTCCCTTATCCGAGAGAACCGAATATATTTTTTCCGCTCCGTTACCCATTCCGTACAGCAGCACGGGGCGTTTTTCCGCCGCAAGCCGCTTATAAACACAGGGTAAAGGAAGCAATTCCTCACATATATTCATTTGAGTGTCCTTAATGTTTTTTATAATAAATATTTTATAAGAAAAAGAGTAAAATGTCTACCATTTCCTCAAAATTTATGTATAATAAAGACCAAAAGGAGATGATAATAGATGGAAAACGAAAAAATATCACTGAACGAATACAGAGACAAGCTGAGGGCTGCATTTTTGGGAAGAGCGGCAGGCTGCACGCTGGGTGCGCCGGTTGAGGGCTGGACACTGGAAAAAATGGAGCAGTACGCTGAGGAAACGGGTATAAGCGAGTATCCGCTGACCGATTACTGGACAAACAGCCCCACCCCCGACCAGCCCCGTTATAAATACGAGACCTACAGCAGCTACCTTAGAGATACTATGACACGCATTCCCTGCGACGACGACATAGGGTATACCCTGCTCTCCCTTTTTATCGCCGAGGAGGGCAACGGACTGGATTTTTCGCTGGAGGATGTCGCAAAGGCATGGATAAAATATATAACAATAGCCTACACCGCGGAGGAGGCTGCGCTTAATAATCTGAAAAAAGGAATCCCCCCTGAAAAAGCGGCCGAAATCGACAACCCTTACGACGAGTGGATAGGTGCGGATATCCGCTGCGACGGATACGCATATATGGCTCCCTGCAATCCGAAAAAGGCAGCGGAAATGGCAAGGACGGACGCATGGATCAGTCACCGGAAAAACGGTGTTTACGGCTCAATGTATTTTGCTGCCGTTATTTCGCTGGGCTTCTGTCTGTCGGACACAAAGAAGGCGCTTACAGCCGGACTGGACTACATTCCCGCCGACTGCGAGCTTGCGGACGGAATACGCTGGGCGCTCGATAATTATAATACTGTGAGAGATTACGGTCATGCCGCCGAGCTGGTGGACGCCCGCTACCCTGATATGAGTGCCGTACATACAATAAACAACGCCTGCCTTACCATATTCGCTCTCGCTCTCGGAAAAAGGGACATTGGCAAGGTTATCTCAAACGCCGTCGCTATGGCGCATGACTGCGACTGCACCGCCGCCACCGCCGGCTCTATTGCGGGTGCCTGCTACGGTATGAGCTGCCTTGACGAGCACTGGTATGCTCCGTTCGGAAATAAAGTAGGCTCATATTTCAACGGTGAACGGGAATTCTCCATAAGCGATATATTAAGCCGTTACGAAGCTATCGCAAAAAAGAGCGGTGGAATAAACGAATAGCGTTAAGCTATCACAAGATAGTTACACAGCTTAGTCTGACATGCTGATACAGAACGAGCAATATCATAAAAACAGGGCGATATTGTATGGTTTATTGCGTATTCAATACCTCCTTTGACTTGAATTATAAATGCACCCGAAAAGGTGCATTT
>CAZGJQ010000020.1:0-25065 GCA_964525815.1 uncultured Oscillospiraceae bacterium | reverse complement strand
GTCTTTGAGGCTTGCTCTGTAAAGGTAATCTAAAATCTAATAAAAGCACACAAGCTAACCGTTTTTTAGCCCCAAGGTAAAAAAAACGGCGCTGTCCTCACCCTGTACAGTATCCATACCGCTCAGATTCAACCCCGTTACAAACGGAAAGACTGTTTCCAAAAAGGACTGAAACGGTATATACTCACCAAAGGGGACGAGATGCCGCTTATCGTATCTCTGAGAAAGACTGCCGTCCGGATATACGGCGATGACCGAATTATAGCTCCCCTCGCTGTCCCGAGCCGCAACACCGGCAGTAATGGTTACATTATACTCTTGTGTTATCCGGGCAAAGCTCTTATGCAAATCACCGTTTTCATAAAAGCTTGTAGGTATTGCGCTCTCGGGAAGAACAATAAGCTCCGCTCCGTTCTCGGCCGCTTGGGTTGCCATTGAAAAATAATTATCCCATATCCGCTGAAGATTACCCGGCTCCCATTTTTCTCCCGAGGCGGCATTTCCTTGGAGAATGGCGGTATTTATGCTATCGTTTCTGTTAATCGGAATATTGTATAAAATCGTTCCGGTAATAAGGTTGGCGGCAATAATTATGCAGCCTAAAACAGCCGGCATGCTTTTTCTGTTCCTTACAGCAAGCGCAAAGAGCATGCTTGAGCAAACAACGACAATGATAATAAAGTATGAACCAAACAGGGAAACGGTCTGCACCGACAGCAAAAAACCGGTCTGGCTGAGAGCAACTGTTCCCCAAGGGAATGCCAATGCTCCGAGAGACATTATCCACTCGGCGAGAATCCATGCTGCACCGAATCCGGCGGCAAGCGTCCATTTGTTGTCCGGCAGCAGCTTGGTCAAAAGCATTATCAGCGAGTGTAAAAGAGCATGAAATAACGGTATGCCAACACAGGCGAAAGCGATAATCATCGCTCCCTGAAACGGAGTAAAGTCAAACCCCGCGAACGGATACAGCCTACCGAGCCATAGATAAAGAGAAAAATAAAAGCCAAGGAAGAAGGTATACGAATACCTGAAGAAGCGCTTTCTTCCGTCCGAAGACAGCAAAGCTATAAAAAATACAGTCAGAGCAACGAAGGACAAGAAGAACAAAAAATCAAAATAATAGGGGAGTGAATAAACCACTCCCGCAAGAAAGCATACCAACAAGGGGCTGAGCTTCAGCCCCTTTAAGCTGTAATTAATACTATTCAAGCGAGGCAACCATGGCTCTTACAGCATCGGTTGCCGTTTTAAACGCCTCGAATGGGTTGTCGAAGCTGTATTTATGCTTAATATCGTCCAATTTTGAGAGAGAGGACAGCCCAGTGAACATCATCAGATGCGGCTCCATCGTAAGAATTATATCTCTGTTCGGATAATCAGCGTTGAGTTTTAATAATGTTTCCTTGATTAGAGCAACGCCCTTTCCGGGCGGTACAATCGTTCCGTCCGAATCAGCGTCCTTTATATGCATATACTCAATATAATCCTTTAAAAGACCGTAAGCAGGCGTACCGTCAATGCCGCAGAAGGCAAAGTTTCCCGGGTCAAGAACAACCTTAAGTGCGCCGCCGAAGTGCTTAACAAGCTTTTCCACTCTCTCGGGGGAATCCCCGAAGATGTCCTTTTCGTTTTCATGACACAGCACAAAACCCCTGCTTGCAGCCATTTCAAGAAGCTCGGAAATCATTCCAAACACCTTATCCTCGAACTCAATGTCATTTCTCTGGTCACTCAAAGCGTTGTCGGAAGGATAGAAGCTGAACATACGGACACGCTTGCATTCCAGCTTGTCTCCGATGTCCATAATCCTCGAAAAGAGCTTTTTGTGCTCCATAAAATCTCCGTCAACGTTAATCTTTCCGATAGGGGAGCCGAGAGCGGAAATAGTGATGCTTTTTTCGCTCAGCTTACGCTTAACCATCTCTATCTCATCGTCTGACAGAGCGGAAAAATTCCTTCCGTCCACACCTCTTAGCTCAATCATTCCTATTCCGAGCTTGTTCAATGACTCCAACTGAACATCAAAGCTCGGGTCAATCTCGTCTGCAAATGCCGAAAAAATAAAGTTTGCCATAAGATATAAAAAACCTCCAGTGTTAATGTGTTTAGGATTAAGCCGGGTTATGATGTCGGCTGGTTTATGTCAATATCCACACCTACAACCTTGCCTGCCTCAAAATATCCGGTATATTTTCTGCCTGTGGTAAAGGTATAAACTCCTTCGCTTCCATGTACAAAGGTTCCGTCGTCGTTCTTTAAATATTTGCCGCTGCTGTTAATGATACGGGTATCGATAAGGTTGTTGTTGAAGTTTCCGCTGTAGCTCTCGCCGTCCTCCCAGGTATAGGTACCGTTGCCCTGTCTTTTATCCTCAACAAACTGTCCCTCGTAATAATCGCCGTTTGCATATGTCATTTTCCCGAAGCCGTGCTTTACATCATCCGCAAAGGCTCCGTCATATTTTGTACCGGAGGACCAGACATAAACCCCGTATCCGCTGCGTACGCCATAATTGAAGTTGCCCTCATACTTTGCTCCGCTGGCGAAGGTGATAACGCCGTTACCGTGCATTTTTCCCTCCAGCAGCGCTCCCTCGTAAATATCACCGTTAGAATAGGTATAAACACCGCTTCCCGTTATCTCGTCCTCGTAGAAGTCACCCTCATACCTGTCTCCGGTAGCGTCATACACCATTGTTCCGCGTCCGCTTCTGTATATACCCTTTATTTCTCCAGTGTATAGGTCGCCGTTGTCATATGTTATCGTGGAGCTAAAATAATCCAAAGTAGCTTTTTGACCGTTTGGGTATTTTATTGTGCCTGTTATCGGCTGACCACCTTCTATCTTTCCGATAAATCTGATACCCTTATCCGTGGATATATACCTAAAACCAAGCATCAGTATTATTAAAATGGTTATGGCAACACAAATAAGTGCGGCAATAAGTATGGTAACAGCAGGTCTTGTCCTGCGCTTTCTTACGCTCATATTAATGCCCATGCACCGACGTAAGTAAAAAACAGCATGGGTGTACCTGCCTTTCTGTTTGTATTATGTTCCTTCACGCTAACCTCCATGCCCTGCCTGCTTAATTATTACCTGTAAGGTGCTTAATTCTGTCCATCAGGTCGGGATAAACATATGTGCTTATAAGAGCGATTCCCGCTAACAGGATCAGTATGACCAGTAATAAAAAAACGGTCATGTTCTCACTTTTATACTTTATTTTTGCTTTATTAACCTGCGCCGGACTGATATAAAAATTACCGTTTTCGTTCTTAAGCACTGTTTCGGAAAAGCTTGTTCCGTTCCTTAAGGAAAACCTCAGCATAGAACCTATTTTTAGACCGATTTGCTCCGGGGAGACAGCGGTCTCGGGGGAGCAGGCGTCTATGGAAAGGAGCTTCCTTACCAGCTTACCCAATATCCTTGAAGTATAGAACGAGTAGCCGAAGGCGACACCTATTCCGATCACAAATGCCCAAAGAATATAGTTAATGCTCGACATAAAAGCTCCTTTCTCAAAAAACCTTTTTAAGCTGTTATAATATCCGTATTCATATACGGGCGAAGTACCTCCGGAACGGTTATGCTGCCGTCTGCGTTCTGATAATTCTCAAGTATGGCGGCGACGCTTCGACCGACCGCAACACCCGAGCCGTTGAGGGTATGCACCAGAGCCGCCTTATCCTTAATATCCTCCTTATATCGGATTGCCGCTCTTCTCGCCTGATAATCGGTGAAGCAGGAGCAGGAGGATATCTCGACATATTTGTTATATGAGGGCATCCAGACCTCGATGTCATAGGTCTTTGCGGAGGAAAAGCCCAGGTCTCCGGTGCAGAGAAGTGAAACACGGTAGGGTAGTCCAAGTCCCAGTAGCACGGAACAAGCATCCCTTGTAAGCATCTCCAATCTTTCATAGGAGTTCTCCGGCTCGCTGAACATAACCAGCTCAACCTTGTTAAACTGATGCTGCCTTATCAAGCCGCGCTGGTCCCGTCCGGCACTGCCCGCCTCCGCTCTGAAGCAGGCGGAATAGGCGCAATATTTTATAGGTAAATCGCTTTTTTTCAATATTTCGTTTCGGTGAATGTTGGTAACCGGAACCTCGGCGGTTGGTATAAGGAAATAATCGTTATTAGCTACTCTGAAGGCATCCTCCTCAAACTTCGGGAGCTGACCGGTTCCTTTCATGGAATCACGATTCACCATAAAGGGAGGCAAAACCTCGGTATAACCGTTTTGGGTGTGAGTATCAAGATAGTAATTTATTACCGCACGCTCCAGCCTCGCACCGAGTCCTCTGTAAAAATGAAAGCGGGCTCCGCTTACCTTTGCGGCGGTGTCGGGATCAAGAATCCCAAGCGCCTTTCCCAAATCCCAGTGGGGCTTTGCTTCAAAATCGAATACTCTCGGGGTACCGTATCTTCTGATTTCCCGGTTATCCGTTTCGTCATTTCCGGCGGGAACGCTATTATCCGGTATATTCGGAATAGACAGCAGAAGCTCCTCAAGCTCGGTCTCAATTTCATTTATTACACGGTCGCCCTCCTTTATTCTGCCCGCAATCGCCTTAAGCTCCTCGAACAAAGGCTTTAAGTCCCTTCCTTCCTTTTTCATTGCTGGGATGGACTTGTTTACCGCGTTCTGCTCTGCCTTAAGAGCTTCGTTTTCTACAATGAGCTCCCGTCTTTTTTCATCCAGTCCGACAGCGCTATCTATCATCTCCGTGTAGCTATTCTCGCCGCTCCTAAGCTTCAGGCGTTCCTTTACATATTCGGTATTTTCTCTTATATATTTTATATCAAGCATGTCTGCTCCTCTTATTCGTTGTTATCGTTGTCTTCATCCTGCATTTCAAAAAAACGCTCTCCGCACAGCTTCTCCAATAGCAGCTCTAAGTCGTCCGATCCGGAAAACGCAAGAGATAAATGACCCTTTCCGTTCTGCTTTTGACGTATCAAAACCCGTCTTCCGAGGGTTGAGCTTGCTCTGCTCTCAAGCTGCCTGTAATATACCTTTGAGACAAGGGACTGCTCTGAATCGGTGCTCTTTCTGCTTAACAGCATTTTAACCGTTTGCTCGGTCTGACGAACGGAAATACCTGAGCTTATAATTGCTTTTGCCTGACCCAAAAGCTCATCCTCATCCATTATTGCACACAGCGGCAGCAACGCCCTTGCATGCCCGTATGAAAGCTCGCCTGCTTCAACCAGCTCCAGAACAGTCCTCGGCAGCTTCAAGAGACGCAGAATGTTTGCCACCGCAGCTCTTGACTTCCCGACTCTTTTTGCTGCTTCCTCCTGAGTAAGACCGTATTTCTCCATAAGATCACGGTATCCGGCAGCCTCCTCTACGGGGTTTAAGTTCTCTCTTTGAAGGTTCTCGACAAGTGAGAGCTCGCTTGCGGCAAGGTCGTTGACATCCTTCACAATTGCGGGTATCTCGTTTAGACCCGCCATTTTACTTGCTCTCCAGCGCCGCTCGCCGGCTATTATATCATAAAACCCGTTTGCTTTTTTACGAACAACAATGGGCTGTACAACCCCGTGCAGCAGAATGGAATCAGCAAGCTCGCTGAGTGAGGACTCCTCAAAGCTTTTTCTCGCCTGTGCTTTATTCGGTTCAATGTCGAGCAGCTTAATCATGGTAACACCGCTCTGTCTGCTCTCTAAGGAGTTGTCAAAAAGCAGTGCGTCAAGCCCTCTACCCAAGCCTTTTTTTGCCATATTAGGATTACCGTGGTTTATATCCCTGTCAACGGGATATAAACATCCTTTCTTTATCTTCACAGAGGAGTTCTTTTTTAGTGCTGCGCTCCATAATCTCTCTGGCAACCGAGGCATATGCGGCTGCTCCCTTTGAATGCCTGTCATAATCTATTATTGACATCCCATAGCTGGGCGCTTCGCTGATCTTAACATTTCTCGGGATTGGTGAGGCAAAAAGCTTGTCCGAGAAGTACTTTTTTATTTCCTCCATTACCTGAACGGTGAGATTTAGTCTTCCGTCATACATATTAATGAGAACACCAAGCAGCTCAAGGGCTGGATTATAGAGCCGTTTTATATGCTTGAGTGTAAGTGTAAGCTGGGATAGTCCCTCAAGCGAGTAATACTCACAGAGCAAGGGAACAATCACTGCGTCCGCTGCAACAAGGGAGTTTATTGTTATTAACCCGAGTGAGGGAGGGCAATCTATTATTATGTAGTCATAATCCTTTTTAATCGGTTCCAGTGCATTGCGAAGGCGGTACTCCCGTTTATCCTCGTCAACAAGCTCCATCTCCGCACCTACAAGATTAATGCTGGATGGTATTATATATAAACCGTCATAAGAGGTTGACTTAACTGCCTCGCACGCCTTGCTTCTGCCAATCAGCAGATCGTAAACGGTTGCGCCTATGTTTCTTTTATTAATTCCAATACCGCTTGTCGCATTACCCTGCGGGTCGGAATCCACGAGCAAAACCCGTTTTCCCGAACGGGCTATACAGGCGGAAATATTTACGGCGGAGGTGGTTTTTCCTACCCCGCCTTTTTGGTTTGCAAAACAAATAGTCTTGTATTTAACCATTATTTTTCTCCATAATCTGTTGATTTTAAGTATAGCAAACAAGCATATAAAAGTCAACCCTGAAGGGTTAAAAAAGAGCATGTATAAGATGCTTTGTAGTTATATTAAAAATGTGCTGTTAAAATAAATTTGTATGCTGTTTTACTATTATTACCAAAAGCTTGACAATTGCCCTACCATATAATATAATCAGCATAGAAACCATAAGGCGGTGCTAAGCTTATTTTGAAGAAAAAAATACTTAAAATAAACAGAAAAGCGTTAACCCGTATTCTTATAATTACCGTTATTTTCACCATTTTGAGCGGTATATTTATCCTTGCGGAGGAAAACCCGCAGGATATTGCGGGAACTTATACTGTTACGGCAAAAAACGCAGATACTCTAAGGATAAACGGCAGGAGAATACGCCCCTGCGGGGAAGCGGACTCGGTTAACATAATAACAATAGACGTTTCAGATTTGGATACAGACAAGAATTGCGTTCTGCTCAACAGCACGGTATTGGGTTATCTCAGCAACGGTGAAAACAGCTTTGAGTTTGCCGATTCTCTTCTTAGAGATAAGGACAATGAGATCAGGATAGTACCTTCAGCGGGCAGCTCCGCTTTTACCGAAGGGCTTGTTTACGGTGAATATAATCTTGACGATTTAGTCGTGAATTCCGTATCTCTTGAGCTGGGAGCCTTTGGCATAAGCGGTTCTGAGGCGATTAAAGAGACTATTAAATATATGCCCGTGGTGGGGAAGGCTGACACGGTTGAGCAGCATATTCCATATACCGATTCGGTTCAAATCGGGGACGGCTGGAACAGTGAGACGAAACTGGGAGGAACCACTCCTCAACTACCGATTTTCATCGGATATATTTTCGACATGCCGGATGAGGAAGCTGTTTGCTTTAAAATAGATACAACCGAGTTTGAGGACGGTGTATACATTATTGAGATTTTTAGGGGTGATAATATTGTCGAGAAGCGCAGTATACGAATCGACAACACCCCACCCGAGCTTGTTTTATCCTTTAAAAACGGGGAAACCATTTCTAATAACAATATTATAAAGTTTGAGGCGGTTGATAATCTGCCTGTTACGCTAACAGCGAGAATTAATAATAAAGAGATAAATCAAAACAACGTTTCTCTCAAGTCCTTTTCCGAGGGATCACACACCCTGCATTTGACAGCATCCGATTCTCTCGGGAACACGGTGGAAGGCGTATATGAATTTAACGTCAAGCAGACCATACCTGACTACACCTTGGTAAAAAAGAACAAATCAGCCCTTCTTTCCATATCAGGCGATGCGTCCGCAACAATATATTCGGCTGAGCTTATAGACAGAATTAACATGTACTCAAACCGATTAGGCTCATTTTCGCAAAGTGCGCTGCGCTCCTCCGACGAGGTGCTTGTTTCCTTTATTGAGAAGGATAAAATCGTAACCGAATCGGCAGGGAACACCCTTCCGTATCAGTCCTTTGTAGCAGAAGTCGGCAGCAATACCGGAGATGCAATAATCTCATATACAGGGAAGACGGGAAGCGGGGAGGATATTTTACTTAAGGTATGGAATTATGAAAAGGAGCAATGGGACACACTTGCAAGAACGGACAGCGGCGTGAGTATTTCCTTTACCGTTGATATGGGTAAATACTCCAGGGACGGAAAAATGCGGATAAACGCATATCCGTATATTCTGTCCAACGGAAGCGACACCCTTCTGTGGCATAGCGACACACAATACTACTCAAGATATGACGACCTAAATCAAAAGTACTTTGATATTACCAACTACGCAAAGCAAGAATACTTAGCGGGGAACATAGGATATGTCGTACATACCGGAGATATCATAGACACTTCACAGTCCGGCGATGCAATCGCCGAAAAGGAGTATTCCGTGGCCTCAAGAGCGCAGGCTGTGCTTGACGATGCTCTCGTGCCCAACGGTATAGTAAGCGGAAACCACGATATCAAGGGTTCCGCTGCCGATTACAGTTATTATTTTAAATACTTCGGAAGCAAAAGGTATGAGAATTTTGAATGGTACGGCGGAAACTTCAAAAATAATACTCATCACTATGATTTAATCACAATTGGCAGCTATGACTTTTTGATGCTGTATATAGGCTGCTATGACGAGGACAGCAGCGACACTATTTTGTGGGCAAATGCGGTGCTGGAGGCGTATCCGGAGCGAAATGCGGTTATATGCACGCATGAATATATAAACTCCGCCGGATTATACACCGGAGATCGTGCGGCGGTTATATGGAATGAAATAGTGGTACCGAACGAGAATATAAAAATGATTCTCTGCGGACATAATGAGGGAGCGGCAAACCAGCTCAGAAAGGTGGAAGGCTCGGACAGGTATGTGCTTGAAATACTTGCAAATTACCAGTTTGCCGAGCTTGGAATCGAGCCGATGCATATAGAGAACGGCTGCACCTGTGACGGAGAAGGCTTTGTGCGGCTTATGACCTTTAATGAAGCTGGGCAGGTCATTTCAATAACCTATTCGCCCACCGCAGACAAGTATAATTATTATCCCTCATATGTGGATTCATTCGTATACGATTTGGAGCTGATTTCGGCGCAACGCTCCATAAAAACAACCGAATTCTTAGTGGGGGTCAACATTACCGAAGAAGGCGTTTTCGGCAGAGATGAGATAAATCTTTCTAAGAAGGATTCCGTTTTTGCGGTTATTGACGAGGGTAATATAAGCCACACCACCGAGCTGCTTGCCCTGCGTTATGCTCCGGTAAGCTATTCCGTTTTTGCGGATACGAGGAATTATGAAATCAAGACCGAGCCGTTTTCGATAACCGGAATGCGGGGAGTGCTGCCTTCGCTAAGAAGGGGAGAGCAAAACAAAAAACCGTCCGAAGATAACGTTGAGATTGCCGCCGAATTGATGCCCTCCCAAACCAACAAGGTTAAACGAACATCCGGCTCAGAGGATTTCATCCCTACCTATATGGAGGATGGAAGGTATAATCTGAGGTATAAAGCAGCTCCCTCCGCAACCTGGGTTACAACAGCACTGGACATCAACAAAACGGTTGACTTCGATGAATATAACAGGCTGTACTTTGGAGTCTCTACCGAGAATAATACAAAATGGAATCTATATCTTAATTTAAGTGACGGAACAACCCTGAACTTTTCACAGGACTTATACGGTCTCTTCGGTTTTGAGGATTATTATATTCCCAGCGACATACAGAGCACCTGGCAGGGCTATATACCGCTTGATGATTATGTAAGCGGAGAGGTTATGGTGAAAAGCGTTTATTTTGTGGCGGCTACTCCAGATAGTCCCGTAACCTTTGATTACTTTTTTATCGGGAAGTCCTTAGGCAAGGAGGTGCTCTTTGTAACCGATGAGGAAACGGCATATTCCATTGATGCTTTGGTGGGAGAAAGAGTGGATGCCATATCACCGCCGTTTAAGAACGGGTATATTTTTACGGGCTGGTATGAAGATGAGGATGAGGACGAAAAAGCGACTCAGTTCCCTAAGAAGGTCGGGGAGGACGGGCTTACCGTCTATGCTCGCTTTGCAAAGAAGAATTTAGAAAGCACCGGGGGAACCGTTTTTTATAACGAAGAGGTTGACATTTTACCCGGGACGGATTATAACAAGCTGGTTATTATATGGGTAATTATATTGACAGTAATTGCCGGTTTTGCGGCGGCTGCTTTTTCCGCTATCAAGCATAAAAAAAAGCTCGTGTAGCTTGACACATATACGAGGTTGTTTTATAATTATATCAGAGCTTGCTCACTACCGAGAGGAAAGGTCATTGAAATGAAGAAAAATAGGACGAAAATATTTTTAGCCGCTTTTATTTGCGCAGTTGTTATTACTCTTTCGCTGTCTGTACCGGCAAGTGCTTTAAGCGCCGCCTTTTCCATGACAGCAGAATATGACAGTCTTGAGGTCGGGGACACGTTTGAGGTAATAATTGCTGTCAACGATATAAGGGATGACGTTGGTATTGTTATTGTGGAGAGCAGATTGTTTTTTGACTTTGAGTGCTTTGAGGTAGTGGACTGGAAGCATAATGTACCCGAGAGCTGGGGAAATGACCTTGACGATTTGTCCGGTGTATATCCAAGAGATGATAACAAGCATTTTATCTGTACTTACGTATATGGCGGAGCAAAAAAAGTAGGAATTGTTGATGACGGTGTTTTATTTACAACGGTTACTCTGAAGGTTCTTTCCGAGGAAGCAAACGGCGAGCAGCTGCATCTAAAAAACACAATAGTGAATAACGATTTGTTTGAGGAGTTTTATGCCAACGAGGTTGTAATGACCGTTTATTTGGAGAGTGAGCCGGATATTTCACAGGGGCAAATAAGCACGGAGGACGAATCGAGTGAGGAGCCGGGTGACGAGTCCTCTGCCGATTCCTCCGAGCAGGATAGCGAAGACGCTACGGAGGACGACTCCGAGGAAGCAAAAGGTACTTCGGATAATGTTTGGAAGATAGTTTTTTCTGTTGCGGTGGTGGTAATAATTGTTTTGGTGGGTATTATTATCGATAAACGCAGAAAATAAGAGCATATAAGTCAAGCCGTAAAAAGCCGGAACTGTTTGATTGGCAGCCGGCTTTTGCCATAAAGGATTTTTGGAGACATATATTTTTTTAAGGAGAATACAGGGTGTTAAAGAGCTTTTTTGGGTTATATATTACCTATTCAAAATATATTTTCAAGTTTTGGGTTACACAGATAACCATGAGCGCCTTCGGGCTGTTTGTAAGCATGGCAGCTATCGCTTCACAGTCTATACCATTTATAATCGGCTCGGCGATTTTTGCGATTGCCTTTTTTTGCTTTTTGCTGTATGATATGATGTTCTTCTACGGGTTGAAAAAATCGGTACGGTATGATGAGAGGATATATTTTCTTAGAAAAAACGACGGGCTTAAGATTGCTCTCATTTCCTACGCTCCTACAGTACTGATAGCTTTGTTAACCGTACTTTTTTATATCTTTCAAGCTGCGGTTCCGTATGCAATCGCAAAAGGTATTATAATAATTATCCACGGAACCTACAACAGCACGTGGTACCTGCTTGCAGACATAATGGCTGAGCCTCTGATAGCAATTCTTATTTTAATACCCGGAATAATGTCCTGTACGCTCGGTTATTATCTCGGCTTAAAGGATATGCCGATTAGAAAGCTGCTCGGTATTCCGGTTAAGCCGCCAAAGAATAAATAATAAGCCGTCCTCATATATTCCTATAAGCTAAAAAAAGTAAAGCTTGCGGGGTGTTTGGAATATATGAGCCTAAAAAAGCAGCCTTTTAAGACCGAAAAGAAACAAAATATGTTTAAGGAGGCCCGTCAAAGTCTTTTTATTCTTAGTACAATTATTGTTTTCATATTGCTTTTTTATTGCATAGCGTCGCTGTTTACCTCGGTAGGGTACGATACCTTTCTGCGTGCGAGAGATATAGAAGGCAGGATAGCGGCAGTTACCGGTAACGATTACGAGCCGCTGACAATAGTGATTGATCCCGGACACGGTGGAGAAGACCCCGGTGCCGTAGCTAACGGTTTTATTGAGAAGGAGCTTAATTTACAGGTGGCTCTTAAGCTATATGATATGCTCTCGGTATCGGGCTTTAATGTTGTCCTTACAAGGGACACCGATACACTGCTCTACAAGCCCGGGGAGGAAAACCGCAAGAAGTACTATGACCTTCTGAACCGTATCAAGATCGTGGAGAGCTACAGCAACAGTATTTATGTGGGAATACATATGAATAAATTCCCGATAGAAAGATACAAGGGGCTTCAGACCTTTTATTCCCGTAATAATCCCTTGAGCCAGCCTTTTGCTCAATATGTACAGGATTCCACCAAGCTGCTGTTAACCGAAAACACGAGGAGCATAAAGCCGCAGAGCAACATATTTGTATTAGAGCGTGCGGAAGCGCCCGCAATACTGATTGAGTGCGGGTTTTTGTCAAACTTAACTGAGGCGCAGCGGCTTGCAGATAACACTTATCAAGAAAAGCTGGCGTTTACTATTTATTGTGGTATTGCCTCCTTTTTGGGAGCGGAGGAAAGGACATAAATACGGGCTGATGTTGTAAAATACCCGGAACGAAAAAATGAATGCCTGAACGGACATGGAGTAGCTAATGAAGAGTAATTTTGTCTGCACAAATTGCGGAAATACAACCTCAAAATGGTTTGGAAAATGCCCTGAATGCGGTGAATGGAACACCCTTGAGGAGCAGGAAGCTATTGTGCAGCCTAAAAAAAATCTTAATCGCAAAGCGACAAAAAGGTTTGAGGCTGATAACGAAATAAAGGCGCAGAGCATAAGCGCCATCGGCTTTGCGGACAGTCTGCGGTTGTCTACCGGAATTGGAGAGTTCGACCGGGTGCTGGGAGGAGGACTGGTGGACGGCTCTGTTGTTTTGCTTGCCGGCGAGCCGGGGATAGGGAAGTCCACTCTTCTCCTACAGATATGTCAATCCATAGAAAAATCACAGAGCATTTTATATATAACGGGCGAGGAATCGGTTTCTCAGATTAAGCTGCGTGCAAACAGGGTAGGGGTGAGCAACAAAGACCTGATGCTGTTCAACGAGACCAACATTAATAAAATAGTACCACAAATTGTGACAATAAAGCCCACAGTAGTGATAATTGATTCTATACAGACCGTTTTTGATGACGACTATCCCTCCTCACCCGGCAG
Organism: uncultured Oscillospiraceae bacterium; assembly: GCA_964525815.1. Lineage (GTDB taxonomy): Bacteria > Bacillota > Clostridia > Oscillospirales > CAG-382 > UBA1049. The sequence continues at coordinate 11,746 of CAZGJQ010000020.1, read as the reverse complement.
CGTTACTCAGGTAAAGCAATGCGCAATGCATTTGATTAATATGGCGAAGGAGGCAGGAATCTCGGTTATTTTGGTAGGTCATGTCAACAAGGACGGTGCGGTTGCGGGTCCTAAGGTGCTTGAGCATATGGTGGATGCGGTGCTATATTTTGAGGGGGACAAGCAGCATACCAACCGTATAATCAGAGCGGTAAAGAACAGATACGGCTCTACTAATGAAATCGGTGTTTTTGAGATGTGCGACGAGGGGTTAAAGGAAATAAGTAACCCTTCGGAGCTGCTCTTGGAGCAGAGACCGAAGGGTGTTTCCGGTAGCTGTGCTGTCTGTATCGTTGAGGGTACTCGTCCGATCATAGCCGAAATACAAGCGTTGTCAACCCCAAGTGCATATCCGTCTCCCCGTAGAATGGCTTCGGGCTATGATTATAACCGCACCTCGCTTTTACTTGCGGTGCTGGAAAAGAGACTGGGCTTGCGTTTTTCAACGCAGGATATATATATGAACGTAGCAGGGGGTCTAAGAATTGACGATACCTCCTGTGACGCCGCCGCTTCACTTGCGCTTATATCAACACTCAAGGATGCTCCCGTTCCCGATGATTTAATGGTTATAGGTGAGGTAGGTCTGTCGGGAGAGCTAAGAAGCGTTTTCGGAATAGAGCAGCGCATAAGGGAATCGGCAAGGCTCGGCTTTGCCAGGATTGCGGTTCCGGCAAGAACAATCGGAAAAATAAAGGGTAAGTTTCCCGAAGTCGAGCTTATACCCTTGAGAAGCGTTTTTGATCTTTTAGGTCTTCTTGGGTAGGCTCAAAATGCGGACAGGACACAGCTCCGCTGATATACTTTTTCTGTGAGGTGCAATCGTTTTTTGTGCAGATTCCGTCCTTCTGATGAACACATTTTTCTGTACACGCAATAAACATTTAAACAACCTCGTTTCCCAATATAATATTAACAGCGATTTACATATTATTCATACACGAGGCTGTAAATTTATTCCTGCTAAGAGGACAAAAATGCTTAAATTTTGCACACCGAATCTTCCGAGGGGAAGAGTTAAACAGATGCTGGTTTCTTCGCTTATTTCGGAACAGATAAAAGATGAGCTTATCGCTCTCGGTATTGAAGCTGTTTTTTTGAAAAGAACAGGCAATATAAGTACTGAGCTTGCATATCATCCTGATATTCTTACTCTGAACGTCTCCGAGGGTAAATGGATTGCGGAAAAGGGCGCTGACTATTTTCCCGAATATATGAACAATGTGTTAACGAGAGTTAATCTGACAATAAGCGGGGTTTACCCGCAGGACTGTGTATTTAACAGTTATATAATCGGCGATACGGTTTTTTGCGGTAGGAATAACGCAGAAATATACAAAGATATAAAGGAACTGAAGCAATATAACGCTGTTTGCCTAAAACAGAGCTACACAAAATGCTCAGTAATTATACTGGAGGAAAAAAGCCTTATAACAAGCGATAAATCAATAGAAAAAGCACTTTCACAGCTCGGATACAACTGTCTTTATGTGAGTAATAAAGGAATCGGACTAAACGGCTTCAGCTGCGGCTTTGTAGGCGGCTGCGCCGGAAAAATCTCATCAGACTCGTTAGTTTTTACGGGAAGCATTAAAGCGCATAAGGATTATGAGGAAATAAAGAGCTTCTGCGGAAACCTCGGTATTTCGATATACTCATTAAGCAATAAGCCGCTTTATGATTACGGTGGGCTTTTACCCGTAACCGAGTATTCAGACAAATAAAGAGTATTTGCCAGTAATTATTTGATAACGACCCCACTCCATTATACAAAATATGCATTTTGTATAATGGAGTATTATTTTTTACTAAGGTCTTTATACAATCCCCTGTTGTGAAAAACAAAAACGAAGATCTATTATTTAATATATGAGGTCATTATTATATTATTTTGCAACTCCTTGCAGCAAATATCTTTATAATCCTTGCCGTATTTCTCTTCTATAATTCTTTCTACTTCACGGAAGACCTTTTCATGAATATCCTGTGGTACAGCCGTTTGATCTGAAAATCCTCTTCCCTTCATACGGTTATAAAAAGCTGTAAAAGGTATGGAAACGACTTTATGAGGCAGTTCGATATTAATGCTTTTTTTTGATTTGAACAACCCTTCACAAACCTCGTCACGGTTGAACTGCCAGCTGTATCTTACGCCGTGTATTCCCAATTCTTTAAGCAACTCGAAATATTTCATATGAAAAAAACTCATTCTTTTTCCATGCTCTATTGTTTCTCCGCCATCATCAATTAACTCTCTTTTTCTTGTGGTGGGTTTATCATCAAAGCATATAAATTTACCTCCTTGTTTAAGTACCCTGTGTAGCTCCTTTACTATTCTTTCCGGGTTCGAATTCAGATGAAGCATGCTGTTAGCAATTACAGCATCAACACTATTATCAGGTAATGGTATATTATAAGCGTTAATACGGCAAAGGGTGAGCCTTGAGGTGTCAAGTTTCAAGTATGCTGCCTTCTTAAACAGAATCTTCATCATACTGTTTGAAATATCTCCACCTATAACGGTCGCACCGTTTGCAATAAGCGGTATTGTATGATAACCGTCGCCGCAGCCTAAGTCTAGAATAATGCCCTCGCCGGTCTCCTTAATAATACTTTTAGCTATAATATTTTCTTCCATACTTATGGAAGCCGTACCGTCATAACCCGAATAATATTTTCCTATATGCTCGTACCCTATGTACTTGTTGTCAGTAGAAATGTTCAAATCGGGCATATCGGTAAGCTGGATTATCCCATCCTTATATTTAACTTTGTTGCCACAGCTACAAGGCAACGTTTTTTTACAATTACAGCATAAGAACACTATATAACAACTCCTTATATTTGGTTTTTGTTGCGCCAATAATTATTAAGCGTTTTAAGTGCCTCTTTATCAATAGCACCATAAACAACGGCAGCTTCTATCTGACTTGTCAAGTGTTCCGCATATGGAAGCATTATTTTGATTAAACTCCAATCAAGTTCGCCGGATAAAATCTTTTCAAAGATACCAACTTTTGATTTTTCGTCAAGAAACGGTATCAGCTTTTCGAGTAGCTCTTTATTGATTGTATTAAAGCTTGTGTTTTCAAGCAGCTTAATTACAGATTCCTCATTCAGGTATTCCGAAAGTGCAACTATATGCGAAATATCAATCCCTTGTTTACTCAACCCTTGCGCCATCCTATCAAGAACACTTGGTTTAAGAAGCGGTGCAAGATTCAGAAGCTCTGAAACATCGTTAATAATTATTTCTTCATCCTTTTTGGCGGCTCTTTCCAAAATATCCGCTTCTGTTCTCGTCGGCTCCCCGGAATTAATCAGCTCGTCGATAGAAACATTATATATTTCCGCAATATTTATAAGAATAGATATATCGGGAAAGCTGTCACCGACCTCGTATTTAGAAATTGCCTGACGAGACAAATTCAACATATCTGCAAGCTCTGATTGAGTCATATCAGCTCTTTTGCGCAGATTCGAGATAAAAGCTCCAAACTTTTTTGTGCTAAACATTCAATCACCTGCCGTTTATATTGTAATTTATATAACATAATAAATCAAGCAAAGAATAGTTGCGCAAAAAATCCTCTGCGTTTAATCACAGAGGACAGTTATTAATTTACTTTTCTATTTCCTTGAGAGAACGAAGCTCTTGAGTATCTCGGCAGTACCGTTTATGCCCAGAATTGAGCTGTCTATCGAGATGTGATAATTCTTTGCATCTCCCCAGCTCTTACTGGTATAGAAATTATAATAGGATGCTCGTTTTTTATCGGTCTTGTTTATCAGCTTTTTTGCGTTTTGCTCCTCAAGCTCGAGCTTCTCCATGATTCTTTTTATTCTCTCATCGAACGGTGAATGAATAAAAACCTTTGTAAGATCGCTCTCCTCAAAAAGAATGTCATCAGCGCATCTTCCGACGAATACAGCATTCCCGAGAGAAGCAAGCCTTTTAATCTCCTCGGATTGAACCGAAAAAACCTTGTCGCTCATCATAACATCGCCGACTCCGAGGGGTGAAATATGGCCGCTGTAGCTGGACATGGCGAGCGAATACAAAAAGCTGCTGGTCGCACGCTCGTCCGCACGCTCAAAGGCGTCTCTGTTTATCCCGCTGTTCTCCGCTGCCTTTATGAGTATTTCCTTATCGTAATAATTGATACCGAGAAGCTCAGCAAGCCTTTTCCCTATCTCAGCACCGCCGCTTCCGAACTGCCTTCCGATGGTTATTATACGCTTCATTAGCTCGCTCCTTTCGTTCTTCTTTATTATATATTAGCATATATTTCTAAAAATTACAACAACATCTTGAAATTTGGTGCTTTAAAGTATATAATGATATATATTATTTTTATCTTGCCCGGCAGGGCGTGGAGGTTAATATGCTTGAAATAAAACATTACGGAAAAAGCTACGGCTCAAAGGTTGCCGTCAAGGATTTGTCGTTGACCATTTCCGCCGGTGATATTTACGGCTTCATCGGTCATAACGGTGCGGGAAAGACCACTACACTTAACGCAGTCACGGGGATTCTGCCCATAGAAAAGGGAGATATTTTACTGGACGGCATTTCGGTGAAGGAAAGGCCTATTGAGTGCAAGATGAAAATGGCATATATACCCGATAATCCCGAGCTGTATGAATCTATGACCGGATTAAAGTATATAAAGTTTATATGCGATATATACGAGGTTCCGCCCGAGATAAGAGAGAGCAACATACAAAAATACGCCGCAGCCTTTGGGATGACCGATGAGCTGATGTCCCCAATCTCCTCCTATTCGCACGGAATGAAGCAGAAAATAAGCATTATAGCGGCACTTTCTCATGAGCCAAAGCTAATGGTGCTGGATGAGCCCTTTGTAGGGCTTGATCCCAAGGCCTCCCATACCCTCAAGGAGTACATGCGAGAGATTTGCGAAGCCGGCGGTGCTATTTTCTTCTCCACTCATGTGCTTGAGGTTGTGGAGAAGCTCTGCAACAAGATTGCCATAATTAAGAACGGAGAGCTTATCAGATTAGGACAAACAGATGAGGTAAGGGGGGACAGCTCGCTTGAGGATTTGTTCCTGGAGCTTGCGGAGGAATAGTAATGAGTAAACTTTTAAAGCTAGTAAAGGTAAATATACAGCTTACCTTCAACCCAAAAAGAATGCTTACCAGACAAAACGCTCCCATAACAAAAGGAAAATCCGCTCTTTACGGTTTTTTGATGTTGATCATGCTCGGATACTTTCTTCTAATGTCCTGCGGAATGTTTTATTTTCTTGGCTCCGCGTTAAGCGAAGCTGGTTTTGTTGATTTGATGATTTATCTTGCGGTTATCTCCTTTACCGCGCTGGTGCTCCTTCTGTCCGTTTTTGCCGCACAGGGCTATTTATACAAGGCTAAGGATCTTCCGCTGTTACTGTCGCTGCCGGTCAGTCACTTCTCGGTATTGCTGTCCAAATTCATATTACTATATGTTTATGATTTGTTTTTTGCGCTGATTCTTCTGGGTCCCGCCTTTTTCTTTTATTTTTATTTTACCTCATTTACGATATCAGGAATAATCGGAGCTGTGATTTGTATTCTTGCCGCTCCTCTTATTCCCATAGCCTTGGGGAGTCTTCTGTCATACTTTTTGTCTCTTATGACCCGTCGTATGCGCAAAAAAAACATTTTTACCATTGTTTTTACACTTGCCTTTATTGTTGTTTGGATGGTGGCTGTGCAAAGCGGGGAAAGGATTTTAAATTATATACTTGAGCATAGCGAGACACTGCAGGAGGCCTTTTCAAAGTACTACTTCCCTACGGTCTTGGCTGCGGACAGTCTTAAGGGAGAGTTCCTTAGCACTCTGGTTTTCTTTGTTATAAACGCTTTGTCCGTGTATCTTGTTTTCTTTATTATATCCAAAAAATACTCAGATATTGTAGCGATAATAAACACCTCCGCTATAAAAAAGAAGCAAAGGCAGAAGAAAGCAGCAGACCTCAAACGAAGCAGCGCTCTTAAGGCAATGATAAGAAAAGAGCTTCATTGCTATTTTGGCTCTGTTTACTATATTCTTAACACTATGATAGGACCGCTGCTGCTTATACTGGGTAGCGTTGCCTTATTGGTCATGGGAGCGGATACTGTGCAAGCTTTTTCCGAAATATCCGGTATAACGCATATCGGGGTTGCGGCGGCAGCAGTTATGTGCATGCTCCTGCCCTCCCTTTCTCCCACCACCTCTGTAGCTGTTTCACTTGAGGGCAAAAAGCTGTGGATATATAAGTCTATACCCGCTAATATAAAGGATATTCTCAAGGCAAAAACGTCTGTTAACCTCATAATGACCATTCCGGCCGTGCTTATAAGCGCAATACTGCTGAGCATCTCGTTTCGGCTGAATGTATTTGATTATATAACGATAGTATTACTGGGGAGCACTTTTTCGTTTTTTACTTCTCTCTCGGGGATTCTTATTAATATAGCACACCCAAAATTAGATTTTGAGAACGAGATTGTTGTTATTAAGCAAAGCCTGAGTGTAATGCTGCAGATGCTTGCGGGAATGGTTTCCATAGCGGCTGTGGTTATTGCTTATGTTGCTATTAAGCCGAGCAGCTTTTACGTCTTCGCCTATATATTAATCATAATTCTTTGGGCGGTCATTATTTTATTAAGCAAAAAGCTGTTTACCTGGGGAGTGCGGCGCTTCGCAAAATTATAATATTATTTTTTATTACAGTATTCTTAAGGAATCGCTTTTTTAGGCGATTCTTTTTTTACTTCTTTTAAGAATAAGCATGCTCATTATGGCAAAAATAATATCGTAGGAACCACCGCTTTAAACCAAAGTGAAGGTTTTGACATATGATATTATCGGAACCTAAGGGGCGTGTTAAAGAATTGAAAGAACAAGTTTCCAACAACAGTATTAGACGGGGCGATATATTTTATGCGGATTTAAGTCCTGTTGTCGGCTCGGAACAGGGAGGAGTACGACCTGTTTTGATTGTTCAAAACGATATCGGAAATCGGTACAGCCCTACGGTTATCGCTGCCGCCATTACCAGTCAGACGAGTAAGGCAAGACTGCCGACACACATAGAGGTTCTGGGCGAGGTCTTGTCAGGCGGCGGTGCATCCGAATGCGGGCTGGCTAAAAATTCGGTAATACTGCTTGAGCAGGTACGGACATTGGATAAGCGCAGGCTGAAGGAAAAGATGGGACACCTTGATGACCGTACCATGCATCAGGTCAACGAGGCTATATCCGTCAGCTTTGGCTTGGGCGAGGAAGCAAGCGTTTCCACCGCTTAGAATATATTCCGTTATACTGTAAGACGCAAGGAAAGTGTTATAAGGCATTGAAAAAAACCCTGCTTTATGATATACTTTTCCTTGCGTTATTTTATTTTACAGAAAGGTACCCAAAGCATATTGAAAACACTTTTTGTCTCCGACCTTGACGGAACATTGCTTGATAAAAGAGCGATTTTAAGCGATTACAGCATAAAAATGATTAACAGCCTTATTGAACAAGGCATGTGCTTTACCGTCGCAACAGCACGCAGTCCCTGGAGTGTACAAAAAATCCTTGCGCCGCTTAGACTAAACTATCCTTGCGTTCTTATGAACGGAGTGTGCGTGTATGACCTTAAAAAACAAAAATTTTTAAAACAGAAGGCGTTAATACCGAAATATTAACAGAGCTGCTGCCAATAATACACCAATATCGCTTGTCCGGATTTTTATACACTCTCGAAGAAAACCGTATCGTTGTTTATTATGAGAACATAACCGCTCCACATGCAATTGCCTTTATGCAGGAGCGCATCAAGCAGTTCGGTAAGATATACACACAGGTTGACCCTATTACCGACTATGATTCCTGTAATTCTCTACCCGTATACTACACAGTGAACGACAGTCTCGATTTATTGTCTCCGTTCTATGATAAGGTAAGGGTTATCAAGGGTCTGCGAGCGGAGTTCTACAGGGATGTTTATGACAGGGATAAGTGGTTTTTAGAGCTGCTCTCAGAAAGAGCGTCCAAGGCGCACGCTACCGAATATATTAAAGAAAAATACGGCTTTGATCGCATTGTCGCCTTCGGAGATAATATAAACGACCTACCTCTTTTCAGAGTCGCTGACCATAAGCTTGCGGTGGAAAATGCGCATGATGATGTAAAAAGCAAAGCTGACGAAATAATAAATAGCAACACCAAGGACGGCGTTGCCAGGTGGCTGAAAGAGAATTATTATCAATTTGTGTAATTATAAGCAGAGCAAGGGATTACTCCCCTGCTCTGTTTTTTTGCTTATTTACTTTTATTATTTCGTTATAGTAACCTTATTTAAGTTCCTGGGAGCGTCCGGATTCCTGCCCTTGACTGCGGTCAGCTTACATGCGAACATCTGTGCGAACACCGCAAACAGGAAGGGGGAAACGCTGTCGCTGTCCAGCTTTGGAAGCTTGACTGCCTGTGCTCTGTCCTTGGTTATCTCCTCGTTGTCCGAGACTAAAATAACCTCCGCTCCCAGCGAATCCAACTTAGTAAGCATTTCCCTGCAGTTCTCGAAAACAACGCCTTCCGGAGCATACAGTATAACTACCGTACCCTCATCCACCTGTGCCAGCGGTCCGTGCCAGAAATCGCTTACCGCATATCCCTTCATTTTTACATAATTGGTTTCCTGCAGCTTAAGCATGGTCTCCAGTGCAATAGCCATGGTAGCGCCCCTTGAGAGCACAAAGCCATGCTCCATATATCTGTAACGTTGAACGAATTTCTCGATTTCCGCAGGTATATAGGACAGGGTTTCTTCCACTGCTGCGGGGACCTTGTCCAGCAGGCTCATAAGCTGCTCACTCCCCGACCAATAGCCCGCAAGAAGCGCGAGCAGATACATCTGGCTTGTAAAGGTTTTGGTAGCTGCGACGCTCTCCTCCACCCCTGCGTTGCAGAACAGATGATAATCTCCGTATTCTGCCATGGGAGAAGCCAAATCGTTGGTAACCGAAACTGTAAGCGCTCCGTTATTCTTAGCCCGCTCCATTACAGCAAGCACATCAGCCGCCTTCCCTGACTGGGAAACACCGATAACAAGCGCATCCTTTAAATTCAGCTTACCGTCATAAGCAGTTATTACGGAGGGAAGAGCAAGTGCGGTCGGAACGCCGACATAAGTGCTTATAAGATAAGACGCATATATCGAAGCGTGATCGGAGGTTCCCCTTGCCGCAAAATAAACAAGCTTTATATCTCTTTGCTTGATATCCGTAACCAGATTTTTAAGCGTACTGTCGTTTGTCGCTTTAAGAGAGGACAGAACCTTAGGCTGCTCAAAGATTTCTTTTTCCATTTTTGTCATGATGTTTTCCTTCCTTTGATGAAACATATATGTGATTTTTTAGTAAAAGACTAACCTCTGTCCTTAAAGACAGGCTCAACATCCGGCTCCTCGGGCCTCTCCTCCGGATGCTCCTCGTAATAAGGGTCTATCATGTATTTTTTTATTACCGGATAAACGCAATATGAACAGGTAAATCCTATCAGCGCAACTGTAAAAATAAATATCAGAAGCGAGCCCACGGTCGGAAGCAGGATGAATATATAAAAACTCAAAAAAAGTATGAGTATGCTTGAGAGCAGCGCAACTATATTGCGCTTCATTCCCAGCACCGCCATCAAAAAGGCATTCTTAAAAATCTTCCTGATCGGTAAATCGAAGGTCACAAGAATCGTATATATATAGATGCGCATTACATAGTATATAATACAGAATAATATTATAGCATAATAAAAAACATTCATCAAGAATATATCTGCATTTTGTCTGTACGAATAAAAATCAAACGCAAGAAACGCTATCAGCAAAGCGTCAATAATACCCACGATAATTCCCTGTCTCAGGTTCTTTTTTATTGCTCCGAAAAAGTCATGCCAGACCGAAACATATTCGCTCCTTACCGTATTCCTGAGAATATAAAACATACCTACACTGGAAAGACCGAGGGTGAAGACTAATAGCAGTGCTCCCGAGTAAATAAGTATTCTGGAAGCGAGGGACATTACAAAAAAGTCCGTTGAGATGCCGAAAATACCGTATAAAGCGGCGCTTATCGGGCTCTGCTCATATTGCATAATTCCGTAGAGCTGTGCGTATAAGGGGCTTGTAGGAGCGTTTACTGTCGGATTCAGATTACCCGAAATTCCGTATAAAACAAAAAACACCGGAAAGTTACAAAGGAAAAAAACGAGATTTAAGCCCGTTAGCTTGCTGAACGAGCGCCCGAGCAGCTTGAAATAATAACCGGCTCCCATTTTTTTGCTCTGCTCTATTTCCTCTTTTGTTACTCCCCTGTCGTTTTTATTTTCGGTTTTTGAAAAAAACTCGTAGATTTTACCCAATTGGATTTACCTCTCAGTTTGCGAATCATTTTTATTTCTGTCGGATATATCGAACGCCTCTGCCATACTCCCAATGTACAAATAATACAACACTCGTGTTGTATTATTTGTACTATGCTCTCGGATGATACTTCATATAGCTGCTTTTCATCTTGTTTTTTAGAAATTGTGCATATCTTTGGGTAGAGGATATATCGCTGTGCCCTAAAATTTCCTTAATATCATGTATGTCCGCTCCGTTTTCAAGCAGATGCGCCGCAAAGGAATGTCGAAGGGTGTGTGGGGTTATATCCTTGTATATTTTGGCGCTCTGCGCATAATTCTTAAGTATTTTCCAGAACCCCTGTCGGGTCATTCGTTCACCTGATACATTAACAAACAGAGACTGCTCGTCCATATGTATAATAAGAATTTTCCTTGCTTTTTCCATATATGTCAAGAGTGATTTCACCGCCAACGGATAAAGCGGAATAAATCTCTCCTTATCCTTATTGACACATCGGACAAACGATAGCTGAAGGTTAACATCATCTATGTTTAGGTTAATAAGCTCGGTTACTTTTATTCCGGTCGCATATAAGAGCTCAAGCATTGCCTTGTCCCGTATACCCTTTAAATCGTTCAGGGAGGGCTGAGACAGCAGCAGCTCAATCTCCTTAGCGGTCAAGACCTGCGGCCCTTTTTTGTCCGCTTTGTCGTTTGGAATCTCACGTGCCGGGTTATGCTCAACCGTGCCGGATGATAATAAGTACTGAAACAGACTCCTTAATGCAGATAACGAACGACTAACCGAGGAGGTGGACAAGCCAATGTCAGCCAGGTGCTTTTTATACCTTGCAACAGTATCTACCTTCACCTCTTCAAAGGATGAAATAGAGTTCTCTCGCGCAAACTCCAAAAACTTGGAGAGATCCCGTTCATAAGCCTGCAGGGTGTTGTCCGAGGACTTTTTCACATCCTTAAGATAGCTCAGAAAGTCATTAAATTGTAGGTAGATGTTCTTTTCAATTACCTGACCTGTCATTTTTAGACTCCGTTCAATTTATTAAACCATATTATACAGAAATTAAATGTAAAAGATAGGAAACAAGAATGTCTGATACCCCAATACAAGCACAAATACTCAAATAACCCGCCAATCGTTTGGGAATCAGCATTTGTGCTTTGCCTCCGCAAGCATAACTAGAGTATTTAATTACCTCGCAGCAAAACAATATGTCCAGCAAAGCGTAAATGGCAATGCAAAGGAAAAAGATTAAAACGACTCCCATGGATGCTTTATCAAGAAGGTGTGTCATCGAATACTTTAGTGAA
>CAZGJQ010000019.1:21811-25145 GCA_964525815.1 uncultured Oscillospiraceae bacterium | reverse complement strand
GCAATAAGCAAAAAGTAATAATAAAACGGGAGCAGAACGCTCCCGTTTTTTGTGCGTAAAACAGCATATTGACCTTTATAAAAAAATATGCTATTATTTGGTTATAGAAAATTGAAAGGATATAAGCATTATGAAGAGGGTAATATTTTTATTGGTTTTGGTGTTGATTTTTTCGTTATCTGTAATATCTGTATCAGCCGAGAACGACCCGGATGGATTTGTATTTGATATTCAAGAGGTGGATACAACCATAGGGGGAGAGGACGGTGTTATTTTCACCTCTGCCGACGCTGTGGCAAACGGTAATCTCAAATGGGCGGTGTCCATTCACTGTGAGAAGGTAGAGGATAATTTATACAGAGCAAAAGCGGATGCATATAGCCCGACAGGAGAGGCTCCAGTAATCGAGTTTGAGGACGGAGATATTGTAATCGGAATTCATTCTTCGTCCAGCAACCCTGCTTTTGTTGATGAGTACCCGAATGTAGTGCAAAAAGCTACCGCCCTTAATGTTACGGAGAGCATGTATTTTTTACTTGTTGGTATTGATTTGGATTCCGGAACGGTTTCCGATGGTAAAGCGATATGCGGTATAGAGCAGCCGATACCACCAGAGGAATCCCAGCCTGATGAATCCGAGCCTGATGAATCCGAGCCTGATGAATCGACTGTGAGCGAGGAGGAATCATCCTCGGATGAGAGTAAGACAGAAACAGACGAAAACTCCGATAAGCAGGAGAGCAATATATCAGAAATGGCAACAGAAGAGGATAAAATAGACACCGTAACGCTACTACTTATTATTGCTGCCGGTATTGCGGCAATTGTGGTAATAGGTGTGATTATTGCTAAAAAAAGAAAGAAATAACAGCATAAGATAATTAATCCGAAGATATTTCTCTTCGGATTGATTTTTAATAATACAGTACGTTGAAAAATACATTAGAATAATATTCTATACACCATAATATATTTAGAGGGGGTGTATATAATGCTTACAATAAAACTAAAACCGCTGTTAGTAAGTCTTTTAATAAGTCTTGGGGTTGGCACCTTGGCTGGATTTTTATCATCCGGTCAGACCGATGTATATTCAGAGCTTAATCTACCTGCACTGGCGCCGCCTTCTATTGTTTTCCCTGTTGTTTGGACAATACTCTACATACTAATGAGTGTTTCGGCTTATATTGTTTATTCGAGTAAAGCATGGGACAGGAAAAGAGCGTTGAAGCTGTACGGATTACAGCTGCTATTGAACTTTATATGGCCATTGATTTTCTTTAATTTACAGATGTATTTACTTGCGTTTGTTGTGCTCGTTATTCTTTGGATTGTTGTTTTGGTAATGATAATAATTTTTTACAGGATTAATCCCACGGCGGCATATTTGCAAATACCTTATCTTATATGGCTTACCTTCGCCGGATACCTCAATCTTTCGATATATATTTTAAATTAGTAAAGGAAGAATCGGGAATAGCGTATGCAACCCGATTCTTTACTATGCTCTGTTATTAGTCCCATCCTAAGCAGTGTGTTTTTCTCAAGAAAACTCGATTGCTCTTATAACCGTCGGTCTCAAAAATGACTATTTCGTTTCCACCTTCTTTTCAACGGAGAAGGGATATAGAGGGATTTCTGCGGTCCTGCGGCGTTATAATACCTCTCGAGGTTAAAACAGTTATTCCAGCATACATAGGTCTCCAGCGTGTTAAAACCACATGCCTTCAGCTTCTGCAGCCTATCCTTCCACAGCTCGGGCGGTACCCGGAAATAATGAATCGATCCGGATATGATTGTAAACTCCTTACCGTCTGAATAGAGCTTATCACCCTTATATGTAAATTTCGACATAAATAACCTCCGAATATAAATAACTGATGTAATATATGAAGTATAGCACATCCCTTTATTCTTAACAACATTTTGTTATCAATTTAAGTTAATAATTCACTTTAAATTGACAAATGAATAAAATTGCAGTAAAATATTAGTAAGAGGGGATTAATGCGAAAATATTAGCTGCCTAATTACATAATCGTGTATCTCCATAAGTCTTTATAATAAAAAATAGTGCTGTTGCACAGATTGGAGATTCATATGAACCAAGTATACACAAATGCACAAGAAAAACTGGATATGCACGGCTTGAAGAAGATCTTTATCGGAGGTCTTATTGTATTCCTGCATTTCAGAATTAACGGCTTCGATATTATAGCTGATTTTGTAGGATATATTTTCATGGTAAGCGGACTGACCGATTTATCCAAGGTGAGCATAAAGTATGCTAAGGCAAAGCCGATTGCAATATGGCTGGTAATACTGTCACTATTTAGTCTTTACGAATTTAGCGTTGATGGTTTTTTAGTGCTATCGTTATTGTTCGGGTTAATATTTTTAGCACTTGATTTGACGCTTATTCACATGATTTGTAGCACAACAGCGGAAACGGCGCTTGAATATAACCAGCAAAGGTTAGCAAAGTCGTTTAAGAGCTGCTGGGTTTTTATTTTTGTAGCAAGAATCATGACATATATTATTATGAGTATCGTTGAAGGTGTTCCGATAACAGTTATTTATATTATTGCAGCAGTGGCAGCGCAAATATACTATCTTGTGATGCTCGTCAAGGGTTATAACGGGTTAAACGGAAAGTATAAGGATTTTGGAATAGAAGAGAGTGATGAAGAAAAAGCATATTGATGCCATTAGTTCTAATAAATCCTTGACAAATCATAAATCTCGTGTATAATTGTATTATAACACTAATACAATATAACAGAAAGGATGATGAGAATGGCTTGGAGCTTTAGCTCGGACCGCCCCATATATTTGCAAATAACCGAGCATTTGCGGATTGAAATAATCAGCGGAAAGTATAAGCGGGGAGAACGTCTGCCGAGCGTCAGAGAGCTTGCGGTCATAGCCTCGGTCAACCCTAACACAATGCAGCGAGCATTGTGTGAGCTGGAGGCAAGCGGCTTGGTTAGCTCTCAGCGTACGACCGGAAGGTTTGTTACCGAAGACTCTGAGATTATAGAGGAATCCAAGCTTTCACTCGCAAAGGAGCTGATAGGTGATTTCCTAAAAAAAACGGGAGGCTTGGGCTATTCACCGCAGGAGGCTGCAGAGCTTGTGATAAATCAACAAAAAGGGAATGATAAAAATGGACACAATACTTGAATGCAGGAATCTATCCAAGTTCTATTCGGGTGTGCCGGCTCTGATGGATATTAACCTGTCTCTCCCAAAGGGGAAGATAATCGGGCTGCTGGGACCGAACGGAAGCGGTAAAACAACCTTTATAAAGCTTGCGGCAGGGCTGCTGACCCCC
>CAZGJQ010000019.1:0-21801 GCA_964525815.1 uncultured Oscillospiraceae bacterium | reverse complement strand
TTACCATAGGTGGTAATGCACCGGGTACAAAGACTAAGAGCATTGTCTCTTACCTGCCGGAGCGTACATACCTAAGCAGCTGGATGAGGGTAAGCGATATAATTAATATGTTTTCGGATTTTTATGCGGATTTTGACGTTGCGAGAGCACATGATATGCTCAAAAGGCTGGGTCTCACCACGGGCAGCAAGCTAAAGACCTTATCCAAGGGAAACAAGGAGAAGGTACAGCTGGTGCTTGTAATGTCAAGGCAGGCACAGCTCTATTTACTTGACGAGCCTATAGGCGGAGTTGACCCCGCTACCAGGGACTATATACTCGACACGATAATATCCAACTACAGCGAGGAATCCACTATTCTAATCTCCACTCATTTGATAACGGACATTGAGAAGGTTCTGGACGAGTTCCTTTTCCTGAACAAGGGGCAAATCGCTATGAGAGGCGAGGTGGACAGCGTTCGTGAGGAAAAGGGAAAATCCATAGACGAATTGTTCAGGGAGGTATTCAAATGCTGAAGAAGCTGTTAAAATATGAGTTTAAATCGGTTGGCAGAAAGATTGTGCCGCTGCTTTTGGGAACGCTTGCGTTGTCTATCATTTCTACCGTTCTGTTCACCGCAAACTTCAGGATACTGAGCGACGGGAGCACAAGCGGGTTTAACCCGATGATGTCAATTCTGGTTACGACAGTAATGTTTTTTGCAATTATAGCGATAATAGCCTCGGTATTTGTGGCATTTTTTATGCTTATGCACAGGTATTACAAGAATTTCTTCGGTGATGAGGGATACCTTACCTTTACATTGCCGGTCAATGTTAATCAGCATATTACAGTAAAGCTTATTTCCGGCTTTATTTGGACGGTTTTGAGTTATCTTACCATATTTATCTCGGTTATAACGCTGCTTATATTCGGAACCGCAGAGCGGGGGCAAATAGTTAACTATGAGATTATTAATAAGCTGCGGGATTTTTTTGGCTCTATTATGGAGTATATAGGCAGAACTAACGCTGTTCTTTATATAATAGAAGGGCTGATTCTTGCGATTGTATATCTATTGTCAATGCTCCTTTTATTCTATCTTTCCATTACAATAGGAAGCATTATCGCCAAAAAGCATAAGATACTGACTTCAATAGGAGTTTATTTCGGAATAAACACAGTCACGGGTATTATAACAAACACAATGTTTTATTCAATATTTTCCAGAGACAATATTTGGATTATAAGAATTACCTCGTTGTATAAAGCATCCCATATAAACCTCTGGTGCTTGATTATACTGTATACAATACTTGGAGGAATAGCTTTTGTTATCTGTAATAAAATGATTTCCAAAAAGCTAAACCTTGAGTAGAATAAAATAATGCAAAAAACCGCACCCCGTATTCCGGGAGTGCGGTTTCCTTGTATCTTTATTGTTATGCGAGTCTTGCTTTAAGAGCATCAAGCTGCTTGTGAAGCTCTGCGGGAACCGTATCCCCTATTTTTGCATAGAACTCATCAATGCTTTTGATGTCCTCCAGCCAATAATCTGTTTCCACTGTAAGGATTTCCTTGAGATCCTCCATGCCGAACTTGTGACCGTTGTCTATCTCGTAATCCAGCTCAGTAAGGTTAATATCCTCTGCCTTGGGTATAAAGCCTATCGGTGTCTCCACCGCATCAACCTTGTCCTCGCATCTCTTAATAATCCAGTCAAGCACCCGGAAGTTCTCTCCGAATCCCGGCCATACAAAGTTACCCTTGTCATCAAGACGGAACCAGTTAACGTGGAATATCTTGGGAAGGTTGGGAACACTCTGCTCCATTTCCAGCCAGTGCTGGAAATAATCTCCCATGTTGTATCCGCAGAAGGGAAGCATTGCCATGGGATCGCGCCTTACAACACCTACGGCACTCATAGCCGCCGCTGTTGTCTCGGAAGCCATTATCGAGCCTACGAAGGTACCATGCTTCCAGTCAAAGGACTGATAAACCAGCGGTGCGGTCTTGGCACGTCTGCCGCCGAATACAATTGCGGAAAGCGGAACACCCTCCGGATTGTCGAACTCCTTGGAAACAACGGGGCAATTCTTTGCAGGAGCGGTGAAGCGGGAGTTGGGATGCGCACCTTTTTCGCCGGACGCAGAATCCCATTTGTTGCCCTTCCATTCTACTGCATTTGTGGGAGGATTCTTATCCAGTCCTTCCCACCAAACTGTATCGTCATCAAGGTTATGAACAACGTTGGTGAAAATAGTATCTGTTTTTGTGGATAGAAGAGCATTGGGATTGGACTTCATATTTGTGCCGGGCGCAACGCCGAAGAAGCCGTTTTCCGGATTCATTGCCCAAAGTCTTCCGTCCGAACCCTTTCTTATCCAGGCAATATCGTCACCTACGCACCATACCTTATAGCCCTGCTTTGTATAAAGCTCGGGAGGAATAAGCATTGCAAGGTTGGTCTTTCCGCAGGCGGACGGGAATGCGGCTGCGATATATTTAACCTCACCCTGCGGATTCTCAATACCGAGAATAAGCATATGCTCGGCCATCCAGCCCTCCTGTTTGCCCTGATAGGATGCGATACGAAGCGCAAAGCACTTCTTTCCGAGAAGTACATTACCGCCATAACCGGAGTTAACCGACCAGATAGTGTTGTCCTCCGGGAAGTGAACGATATATCTGTTGTTCTCGTCCATGTTTGCTCTGGAGTGCAGACCCTTTACAAAGTCACCGTCTTCACCGAGTGCCTCGAGGACATCATTGCCCACCCGAGTCATTATAAGCATATTCAAAACGACATATATCGAATCGGTAAGCTCAATACCTATTTTTGCGAATTTACTTCCCACAACACCCATGGAATAGGGTATTACATACATTGTTTTACCCTTATAGGAGTTCTTGAATAGGGGAGTGAGCATTGCATAGCAATCCTTGGGAGCCATCCAGTGGTTAGTGGAACCTGCGTCCTCCTTCTTAGTGGTGCAGATGAAGGTACGGTTTTCCACACGGGCAACATCGTTTACGGCTGTTCTGTGAAGGTAGCAACCCGGCAGCTTCTCTTGATTAAGCTTAAAGATTTCGCCGGTCTTGCAGGCTTCGGCTCTGAGCTGCTCACGCTGCTCGTCGCTGCCGTCGATAAAAACGACTTTGTCGGGAGCATTCAGCTCAATCATTTCCTTGAGCCAAGCGTTGAGTTTGTGATTTTTCGTCATAGTAGTTCCTCCATTTTATGTTAATTTTTTATTTAAACCGTTTGTTATTGCGGCAAAATCGATAAGACTTAAATCTTCACCACGTATACTAAAATTTTGCCCCATTATATTAATAATATCACATATTTCTTTTTTTGTAAAGTCGGTTTTGAAAACTGAATGTAAAGAATTTACAAGAGTTTTTCTTCGCTGGGAAAAAGCGGCCCTTATTACTTTAAAAAAGAGCTGCTCGTTTTCGACAAAAACAGGCGGTTCTTTGTATAAATCCAGCCGTATAATTGCGGAATCTACCTTGGGACGGGGTGAAAAGCAGCCCGCACTCACCGTAAAGAGCTTTTTTACCTTGGCATAATAACCGACTACGGCAGTAATCGCTCCGTAATTTTGGCTGCTGCTTTGCGCACAGAGCCTGTCCGCAACCTCCTTCTGAACCATAACGGTAATGCTCTCAAACCCGTATTTACCCTCCAGCAGCTTCATTATAATGGGGGTAGTTATATAATAAGGAAGGTTTGCGCATACGCATACAGGCATAGCCGGAAGCTCATTTTTAATAAGTCCGGCTATATCAAGCTGCATAATATCACTGTTTATTATACTCAGGTTTTCGGCTCCGGTTGTTTTTTCCTCCAGAATGGGTATAAGCTCTCTGTCAATCTCCACGGCAACCACTTTTTTTGCGGTTTTTAGAAGCTCGATTGTAAGAATCCCAAAGCCGGGACCTATTTCTATAACCCCGCACTCGGATGTAATCCCGCTTTCCTTGACAATTCGCTCGGGAATTGCTTTATTGGTAAGGAAATTCTGCCCGAACTGCTTTTTTTTCCGGAATCTATCGCTCATTCTTTGTCTATTACGGTCAAAAAGCGAGAGGTTTTTTCCATAGCGATTTGTCCGTGAGGTATTAACGGGTCGAAGTAGATGGAATCACCTTCCGAAAGAATAATTGTCCTCCCGCCGAGTAGAATCCCTATCTTACCCTCAAGAACATAATTAAACTCCTGTCCGTGATGGGTTACAAGGGCAGGATGGTCGTCCCCCGGTGATATTGTTACTATCATGGGCTCCTTGTTTCTGCTCTTATAGTTATATGCAAGCGATTCAAAATCATATCCCTCGTAACGGTGAACTGCAACCCCGTTGTTTCTGCGGGTAACCGAGTATTCTGTCATTCTCGGAGCTTCTCCGGTAATAAGCTCGGTAGCGTCTATACCCAGTGCCGAAGCAACCGAATATATCATGCTTACGGGTATATCCTTTTCTCCGCTCTCATATTGCTTGTACAGCTCGGCAGGCATTTCTATTGCGGCGGCTACCTCCTCGGGCTGCATATCCATTACCTCCCGAAGGTATGCTATCCTCTTTGCTACCTGCTTTATTTGTTCCTTTACGCTCATACCAATGCCTTTCTGTTTTTATCGCTTATGGGATTTATTCAGAGCCTCCCATAATCCGGAAAGATAAACCGCACCCAACGCACGATCATAAAGCCCGTACCCGGGCTTGCCGGTTTCTCCCCAAATCATTCTTCCGTGGTCGGGACGAATATAACCCTCAAACCCGGTATCAAACAGAGCTTTCATAATCTCGTACATATCAAGAGAGCCGTATTTACTCGGGTGCGCCGTTTCGTTAAAATCCCTTTCACTCTGTAGCTTGATGTTCCTTGCATGCACGAAATGGATTCTGCCCATGCCGCTGTATTTACGGAGCAGCTTGGGTATGTCGTTAGCTCCGGAAGCACCCAGCGAACCTGTGCATAGGGTAAGCCCGTTATAAATAGAGGGGTTGAGTGCAAGGAGGCGGTCAAGGTTAGCCTCGTTTGTGATTATTCTGGATAGACCGAAAATATCCCACGGGGGATCGTCCGGGTGTATGGCCATTTTAACGTCATACTCGGCGCAGACCGGTATTATCTCATCCAAAAAATATTTCAGATTAGCGAACAGAGCCTCGCCGTCAATCGCCTTGTACTCGTCCAGCAGGGAAACAAGACCCTCCTTTGTATAGCTTGCGTCCCAGCCCGGAAGAGAAAGGCTCCCGGACCTTGGGTTCATACTGAGCACCTGCTCCTGACGGTATATCAGAGAGGTGGAGCCGTCCGGATTTTTATAATCCAGCTCGGAGCGCAGCCAGTCGAACACCGGCATGAAGTTATAGCATATCACCCTGACTCCGGCTCTGCCCAGCCGGCGTATGTTCTCCTTATATACTTCGATGTATTCGTCTCTTGTCTTTTTGCCTAACTTAATGTCCTCGTGAACGGGTACGCTCTCCACGACCTCAAAGGACAAGGCGTGCTTTGCTGCGTTCTCCTTGATTTTTTGGATGCTTTGCTCGCTCCAGACTTTACCGGGAGGAACATCGTATACCGCGGAAACAATACCGTCCATATTGGGTATCTGTGAGATATACTCAAGACTTACCGGATCGTCCTCGCCATACCAGCGGAAGGTCATTTTCATATTGTTATTTACCTCTCATATTCATTTACTGCTCTATATCTACGAACCGCTCAATGCATTGTTTGGTATCCAATGCTTATTTTACCATATGGTTCTATATTAGTCAATAAAAAAACAGTCCGTTATAAGTGTTGCAAAACAGATTTTCTTAGCTTGCTTTTGTACTTATACGGACTTTTTTATATTATTTAAATTACGCAGAATAACATTCTTTCCCCGCCAGCAAAAGGCATAATTTCCAAACACTTCGTCAGGCATGTCCCTTATAGCCTCTTCATCTATAGAATCAATACGGTTGTTTTTAAAGAAATTGTCCTGAGTAGTCTTAGTATCCTTGTTCAATGGACATACCGTCTGGCAAATATCGCAGCCCCAAACGATTTTATTTTTTCTGAGTAGCAGCAATTGCTCTTGGCTCAGCGTTTTTTTCTGGGATAGATGTGAAAGGCAGAGCTCCGGTCGAATACCGTTTTCGGTTATCGCTTTTACGGGGCAGGCTCGCATACATTCCAAGCAGCTCTTGCAGCTCGATATTTTAGCCACCGATGCCTCCACCTCAAGGGTTGACAAAACCGAACCGATGAACACATAGCTGCCGTATTCCTCGTTTATGAGGAGAGAGTTCCTGCCGATAACACCCAGCCCTGCTTTTGCCGCGGCAAGCTTTTCGTTGACGGGACTTCGGTCAGCAAACCCGAAAAAATGCTCTCCGTAGAAGGTCTTATCCAGAGCAGGCAGAAGCCTTTCATACAGACGGGAAAAATAAATATGATAATCCATCGACCTTGCATATAACGATATTTCGTTATCACCCTCAGGTTCATCATCCGTTTTATAGGGAACGAGGAATACAATGCAGCATTTAATATCAATGCTTTCGGGCATAAGACGGGGATTGATGATCGACAGCTCCGCAGCAGGGATAACTCCGGCAAGGTGAATATTTTCTTTTTTTAACAGGTCCTTTAGCAAATTGATTGTATTCATAGAAAACCAAAAAAACGCCGCAAAACTACTGCTTTGCGGCGTTAACTCTTTATTTAGTCGGAAACATATGGTATAAGCGCAATGTGTCTTGCACGCTTAATGGCTTCCGTAAGCTGTCTCTGGTGCTTTGCGCAGGTGCCGGTTACTCTTCTGGGAAGTATTTTTGCCCGTTCGGAAAGGCTCTTTCTCAAGCGGGGAACATCCTTATAATCTATGCTGGTTACCTTCTCGGCACAAAAAGCACAAACCTTTTTCTTCTTTCTGGGACGAAAAGGCTTTTGATCTCTATCCAAAGTATTGACCTCCTTTTTAGTTAAAGTGACATTTACTGATAATCGGTTTTTTAGAACGGCAGCTCGTCATCTGCGGACAAATCCTCAAAGGAAGACTCGCCGGAGGAGCTGTAATTAGGCAGTTCGGTCGGGGTGTTCTTGGGAGGGGAGTCGTTACCGGACTTTTTTTCCACAAAGGTAACCTCGTCGGCAACCACCTCTGTTGTAAACCTCTTCTGATTGTTACTGTCAACCCAAGAACGGGTCTGAAGCGAGCCGCACACCAAAATGCCCTTTCCCTTTGTAAAATAACGGGTAACGAACTCGGCATTTTGTCTCCAGCAAACTATGTCTATAAAGTCTGCCTGAGCAGGTTCGCCCTGCTTGGAAAACCGTCTGCTTACGGCAATGCGGAAGGATGTGACCGGTATTCCGTTAGCGGTTTGCTTCAGTTCGGGATCGGCGACCATATTGCCTACCAGTATTACTTTATTAAAGCTTGCCATAAGAACCTCCTAATCCGTTACTGCTCGCATTTGATTGTAATCGAACGCAGAATACCGTCTGTGATGTTATATATTCTGTCAAGCTCCGCGGGGAAAGACTTACCCGATGTAAACTTGACCAGAACATAATAACCCTCGGAAAAATCTTCAATCGGATATGCAAGTCTCCTTGCTCCCCACTCGTTGACCGTATCTATCTCGCCGTTTTCCGAGATAAGAGCGGTAAACTTCTCAACGAGAGCCTTTACGCTCTCCTCGCCGAGGGAATTGTTAACAATGAAGATTGTCTCGTACAGTTGCTTCTGTTCCATGTCGCACCTCCTTCTGGACTTCTAAATCTGACCGGCAAAGGACAGATTGTGACCTGCTCTGATTTGAGCAGATAAGGAGAAAACTAAAAAGTTTTCAAATTACAGGATATTCTATCACAAAAAGTGTTTTATGTCAACACCCTGTTGTGTCTTTATTTGTCTGTTTGAGCAGCTTTCGTATTCTGGAAGTGCAATCAAGCAGGGGAGAGATGGATTCGTCCCGTCCGAGTGTATTCACTATTTTTGCCATAAACTTGGATAGATCCGTTTCGGCAAACCACGGACGACGCTTAATCTCTTCGGGTATATATGAAAGGTTGGTGGAATAGAGCTTGGTTAGCTTTCCTTGCTCATAAAGGCGGTCGAACATCTCAACTCCCTCCGTAAAAAAGGCAAAGGTGGTCGCAACATAAATATCGGTAACCTTTTTGCTGGCTATTTCGTTTATAATATCTATTACCGACTCACCGGAGGCAATCATATCATCCACAATGAGTACTCTCTTTCCCTCAAGGGAGCTTCCGATGTATTCGTGCTGTACAATCGGGTTCTTACCGTTTACAATTCTTGAATGGTCTCTTCTCTTATAGAACATTCCGACATCCAAACCGAGCACATTTGCATAATATATCGCTCTGTCCATTGCTCCGGTGTCCGGACTTATGACCGTCATATTCTCCTTGAAAATGTTGTCCCCCTCGTTGTTGATAAAGTTCTTTAACACCGAATAGGTAGGGAATATGTTTTCAAAGGAGGTGTTTGGTATAGCGTTGTGTATCGTGGGGTCATGCACATCAAAGGATATAATGGCATTAACACCGAGATTCTCAAGCTCCTCCAACGCTACCGCACAATCAAGTGATTCTCTGCCCTTGCGTTTGTGCTGTCTTGAAGCATATAGAAGCGGCATTAACAGCGTAATCCTGTTTGCCTTACCGCCTATAGCGGACAGCACCCGTTTTATATCCTGAAAATGCTCGTCCGGTCCCATTTTGTTCTCATATCCGAACATCTTATAGGAGCAGCTGTAATTCCCCACATCTACGAGAATAAAAATGTCCTTTCCTCTGACACTGTCAAGAATCTTAACCTTTCCTTCTCCGTTGGAAAAGCGTACCTCCTCAATAGGAACGATGTATTTTATATCGCTTTTTTCCTCGCCTCTGAGCTGCTTGATTCTTTTCTCGACCTTCTCCCCTAATTCCGTGCAGCTCTTCATTACAATCAGACCAAGCTTACCGTGATTGGTTACTCCCACCATATACAATAATACATCCTTTCGTTGATATACAATTATTAATCATCCTCATATGTATTTTAGCCTATTTTTGATTCATTGTATATAGTATTATTACACAAAATATAGTCACGAATTTTATAATAATGACGAAAAACATCAAAATGTAGAAAAAATGTAAAAAGCAGGTTTTGTTTGTTGACAAAGGAAGGATAATATGATATTATTCTTAGAGAACAAAAGTTCGAAAAAGCTCCTTTTGTATCTTATTTGTTGAAAGGAAGGGTTATGGTAATGGCGACAAACAATTCAAAAAACAGCGGTCAGAAGCCAAATAAATCGGACGATAAAAAGGTAGCTCTCGAGACTGCGCTTGCTCATATTGAGAAGCAATGCGGTAAGGGAGCGATAATGCGCCTTGGGCAAAATGTAAGGATGGGGGTTACCGGAGTTTCAACCGGCTCCTTGTCCCTGGACATCGCTCTGGGTATAGGCGGTGTTCCGAGAGGCAGAATTATTGAGGTCTACGGACCGGAATCGTCGGGTAAGACCACTCTTGCCCTTCATATTGTTGCGGAGGTGCAAAAGGCCGGAGGAGAGGCAGCCTTTATTGATGCCGAGCATGCGCTGGATCCTGTTTATGCGGGTGCACTCGGAGTGGATATAGATTCTTTGCTGGTATCTCAGCCGGACGACGGCGAGCAGGCTCTGGAGATAACCGAAGCACTGGTGCGTTCGGGTGCGGTTGAGATAGTCGTGGTTGACTCGGTAGCCGCTCTTGTTCCAAAGAGCGAGATTGACGGTGATATGGGAGCTGCTCATGTAGGACTACAGGCAAGGCTTATGTCGCAGGCATTGCGTAAGCTTTCCGGCGCAATATCAAAATCAAACTGTATCGTGCTGTTTATCAATCAGCTGCGTGATAAAATCGGGGTTATTTACGGCAGTCCGGAGACCACAACCGGCGGTCGTGCGCTTAAGTTTTATGCGTCGGTTCGTATCGATGTGAGAAGAAGCGAGCAGATAAAGTCGGGGAGCGATATTCTCGGCAACCATGTTAAATGTAAGGTAGTAAAGAACAAAATAGCACCTCCCTTCAAGAAGGCGGAGTTTGATATTTTATATGGCAAGGGCATTTCTAAGGAAAGCGAGATTGTGGACCTGGGCAGCAAGCTCGGAATAATCGAGAAGAGCGGCTCCTGGTTTTCCTATAATGGAGACAAGCTCGGTCAGGGCAAGGATAATGTTCGCCTGGTGTTGCAGGACAACAAGGAGCTCGCTAAGGAAATTGAGGACAAAATCCGTGCAAAGCATAAGGATATCAAGTTCGATAATCAATCGGATGAGGACAATTTTGAATCTGCGGAGTCCGAGGAATAAAATGTATCGAGTTGAAGGAATTCTTGTGGACTACGGCAGTCATGAGGCGCAAATAACCTGTGCGGGAAGCGTTTTTATAATAACACAGGCGGATTTTGAGCAGCTCGGCATAAACGAGGGAGATTGTCTTGACGAGGATGGGTATTCGCAGCTCTGCGAAGCGGAGAACAGACTTGCCTGTATAAAAAAAGCATTTGTTCATCTTTCCTACGGTGATATGTCTGCAAAAAAGCTTTCCGAGAAGCTAAAGAAAAGGTTTGACGATGAGACCATAACCGATGTGGTGGAGCTGCTCAGAGAGCGTAATTATTTGAACGATACGCTGCTGGCGGCAAAATATGCGGAGAGCTTTCATGAGGCTAAGCTCTGGGGTCCGATAAGGATTAAGAGCGATTTATATAAGCGGGGATTCTCTAAGGAGGATATTGGCTTGGCATGTGAATTCCTGGAGGGAGCCGACCACAGGGACAACATAAAACGGATTATAACGGCAAAATACGGCGAAGAGCCAGGGGAGATAATCTCACAGAAGCAAAAGGTCTGTGCTTATCTCTACAGGATGGGCTATGCGTACGGAGATATCACCGATGTGATTGATTCATTTGATTTATAAAAAAAGGAGAAGTGATTTTTTTGGCGATAAAGGTTGGCTTTGTATCATTGGGCTGCCCAAAAAATCTTTTAAATACAGAGGTTATGCTGTCAAAGCTAGCCACAGGCGGATTTGAGCTTGTGGCGGAGGATGTAGATGCCGATGTTATAGTAATAAACACCTGCGCCTTCATTGAGAGCGCAAAGCAGGAAGCTATCGATAATATCTTAGATGTTGCATGGCTTAAGGATAATCACAACTTAAAGGGTATTGTGGTTGCGGGTTGTCTATCTCAGCGGTATAAGGATGAATTATTCAAGGAGCTGCCCGAGGTGGATTGTGTAATAGGCACCGGCAGTCTGGATGATATATGCGAGGCGGTGGAGAGCGCATACAACCGCAAGCGGTTCGAGAGCTTTAAGGATGTGAACAGGCTTGCTTTGGGCGGGGAGCGGGTTGTAACAACTCCCGAGTATTTTGCATATCTACAAATAGCAGAGGGGTGTGATAATTGCTGCACCTATTGCGTAATACCGCAAATAAGAGGCTCCTTCAGGAGCAGACAGATGTCTGATATTATTGTGGAGGCAAAGGAGCTTGCCTCCCTCGGAGTTAAGGAGCTGTGCCTTGTCGCACAGGACACCACCCGTTACGGAGAGGATATATACGGAACCTATACGCTTGACAGCCTTATAACAGAGCTTTCGGAAGTAAAGGGTATTGAGTGGATACGTCTTCTGTACTGCTATCCGGACAGAATCACCGACGGTCTTATTGATGTTATAGCCAGCAATAAAAAGGTTATAAAGTATATCGATATGCCGATACAGCACATAAATGACGGCATTTTAAAGGCGATGAACCGCAGGGATACCGAGGAGAGCATAAGAGCCACCGTTAAGAAGCTGAGAGAGCGTATTCCGGGGATAGTTCTGCGCTCCACCGTTATAGTAGGCTTCCCGGGGGAGACTGAGGAGCAATTTAAGCAGCTGCATAGGTTTATAAAAGAGAGCGCATTCGAGCGGCTGGGTGTTTTTGTTTATTCCCGGGAGGAGGACACACCCGCCTTTGATATGCCCGGTCAGCTCAGTGAAAAGATAAAGAAAAAGCGTTATGACATTATTATGAGCGAGCAGCAAAGGATTCATAACCGATTTAACGAAAGCTTTGTCGGAAAGACCTTGAAAGTTATCAGCGAGGGATACGATACCGTTTCGGAATGCTATTTCGGACGTTCCTATGCGGATGCACCGGATATTGACGGAAAGGTTTACTTTAACTCCCATCGGCGTATAAAGGACGGCGAAATAATTGATGTTGACATAGCAGAGCTTTTGGATTATGATTTATACGGCAGAGTTAAAAAATAGAAGTCTTGGTCGGAATCTAAACGGAAAGGGAGCACAAATATAAAATGAGCTTAAACATTCCCAACAGGCTGACCCTCCTGCGCATCCTGATGATACCGTTTTTTATGGTGTTTATTATATATCCCTTTTTCGGGTGGGATTATCTTTTTATAAGCAGGATTATTTCGGGTTTTTTGTTTATTGCAGCCGCTCTTACCGATATGCTGGATGGTCATATTGCCCGCAAAAAGAACCAGATAACCGATTTCGGTAAGTTTATGGATCCGCTTGCGGATAAGTTCCTTGTATTCGGTGCATTATTTTCTATTTGCGTATCCGATTATATATTTGCGGGGGGCGGATTGTTGACCGCTTTTACCATGAAGCATTTATTCTTCTGGGTGGCAATTATCGTAATTTTTAGGGAGCTTGCGGTTACCTCCATGCGACTGGTTGTGATTAAGTCCGCCGGTACGGTTGTAGCGGCGAGCAAGCTCGGGAAAATAAAGACGACGACACAGATTGTCTGTGTTAGTGTTATAATTCTTGAGCCGATTGTTTATTTTTTATCCAAGGGAATACTTTCTTTGCTTTCCATGGCGGTAATGCTGCTGTTCACTGTATGGTCCGGAGCAAATTATTTAACTACATATTGGAGACATCTTGATACCAACAAATAGAAAGGCAACTGGTTTTTATGAAGCTGTATAATACACTTACCGGGAAAAAAGAGGAGTTTACCGTTTCTAACAATACCGTACGAATGTATGTATGCGGACCTACCGTTTATAACTGTATTCACGTGGGAAACGCACGCTGCTTTGTTTTTTTTGATATGCTGAGGCGTTATCTTGAGTATAAGGGACATAAGGTTTTATATGTGCAGAATTTTACCGATGTGGATGATAAGCTTATCCGAAAAGCAGCCGAAGAGAATATAACGGTGAGCGAGGTAGCGGATAAATATATAAAAGAATACTTTGCAGACGCAAAAGGTCTGGGAATAAAGGAAGCGACCGTTCATCCGAGAGCGACCGAGAATATTGAGCGTATTATCGGAATAATAGAGAGCCTTATTCAAAAAGGATATGCCTATGCTTCGGACGGAGATGTGTATTTCGACACAAAGAGCTATTCGGAATACGGCAAGCTCTCTCACCGCAACCCTGACGATTTAGAAGCGGGCGCACGCATTGATGTAAACGACAGTAAACGGAACCCCTTTGACTTTGTCTTATGGAAGGCTAAGAAGGAGGGGGAGATAAGCTGGCCGTCTCCGTGGGGAGAGGGCAGACCGGGCTGGCATATCGAGTGCTCGGCTATGGTGAATAAGTACCTCGGCACCGAAATTGACATACACGGCGGCGGGCCTGATCTCGTTTTCCCGCACCATGAAAACGAGATTGCGCAGAGCGAATGCGCCACCGGTAAGCAAATGTCACGCTTTTGGATGCATATTGGCTTTATAAACATCGATAACCGCAAAATGTCAAAATCACTGGGTAATTTCTTTATGGTAAGGGATGCGGCGAATAAGTACGGATACCTACCCATACGATACTTCCTGCTCTCCTCACATTACAGAAGCCCCGTTAACTTCTCGGCGGATATTATCGAGCAGTCGGCGACCTCCTTGGAGCGGCTGCACAACTGTGCGGACAATTTAAGCTTTCGGCTTAAGAGCGCAAAAGAGAGCAGCCCTACGGACACAGAAAAAGAGAGTATTATATATATAGAAAAAAAGAGGGAGC
Organism: uncultured Oscillospiraceae bacterium; assembly: GCA_964525815.1. Classification (GTDB taxonomy): domain Bacteria; phylum Bacillota; class Clostridia; order Oscillospirales; family CAG-382; genus UBA1049. The sequence continues at coordinate 7,745 of CAZGJQ010000019.1, read as the reverse complement.
AGTTCTGCGAGGCTCTGGAGGATGATTTTAACACCGCTGACGCCATAGGAAATCTGTTTGAAATCGCAAGAGAGATTAATACCAGACTTGCGGAGGAAGAGGTTTCTAAAGCCTTTTTAGAAAAAGCAGACAATATTTTCGTTGGCTTGTGCTCACTGCTCGGGTTTGAAAAAGAGTTGGAAAACAATCTTGATACTTCCTATATCGAGCAAATGATAGAGAAACGCAGCGAGGCGAAAAAAGCAAGGGATTTTGTGACCGCTGATAAGATAAGAGACACCCTGAAGGAAAAAGGAATAGTACTTGAGGATACACCGCAGGGGGTAAAATGGAAAAAGGCGTAGCGTTTAGGTCCGAGAATTACAGTCCGCTGGTGCTGGCTTATATGGGGGATGCTTATATCGAGCTGCTGGCAAGGGAATTTATTATCGGCAGCGGAGATTGCAGCCCCGCTACGCTTAACACCCGTGCGAAGAGCTTTGTTACCGCCGTTAGCCAGAGCGCCGCCGTGGACAAGCTGCTACCGTTGCTGGACGATGAGGAGATCGCTTATTACAAGCGGGGCAGGAACGCAAAGAGCAACCATTCACCCAAGAGCGCAAGTGCGATTGATTACAGGCGCTCAACAGGACTGGAGTGTCTGTTCGGATTTCTTTATCTGTCCGGAAGACAGGAGCGTGCTGAGGAATTGTTCCTGAAAGGATACAAATAGAAAGGACGAGGAAACAGATATGCTGGAGCTTACACAACTTGAAAAAAGCGTTTATATGTATATTAAGGAGTGCATTGAGAGGGACGGATATGCTCCCTCGGTCAGGGATATCTGCTCCGCTCTAAAAATTAAATCCACTTCTACGGCGCATTCCTATCTGCACCGTTTGGAGCAGAAGGGTTATATATCCAAGGATCAAGGAAAGAGCAGAGCCTTAAAGCTTGAGGTTACCGGAGCTACGGATAGTGAGCGCATGATGCGTGTACCGCTGCTCGGCAGGGTTACCGCCGGAGTTCCCATTCTTGCTGTTGAGAATTATGACGGATATGTGGATTACCCCTGTAGCATGGCAAGGGGACGCTCCAATCTGTTTGCCTTGCGTATTATCGGAGAGAGCATGATAGAGGCCGGCATTTTAGACGGTGATATTGTGGTGGTAGAGAGCACCCGTTATGCGGAAAACGGCGAGATTGTGGTGGCGATGATAGACGACGAGGCAACGGTAAAGTATTTTTACAGAGAGGATGACGGAGCAATCAGGCTACAGCCCGCAAACTCTGCGATGAAGCCGTTTATCCTCAGGGAGGTTGCTGTTTTAGGTAAGGTTATTGCCAATTTCAGATTCTATAAATAAATATAGGCGTATTTTTAGGCGTTCGTGCGTGACCGCTAAAAATCAAAAATAGCTATTGACAACATTTTTGTTTTATGGTATTCTTATCGGGCGGTCAAAAAACGATCCATTAGCTCAGCCGGTAGAGCACATGACTTTTAATCATGGTGTCCGGAGTTCGATTCTCCGATGGATCACCAATTATGAATGCCGAACACAATGTTTTTTATGTGTTCGGCTGTTTTAGCACCAAAACACTAAAAAGGGATGGTCATAATAATGAAAAAACCTATTTTACTTTTTCTTGTGCTGTTGCTTGTTATCCCGTTTATTACCTCTTGTAAGGAAAATGAGGAGGATGCTATGTCAAACTTTGTTCAGATTGAAATGGAAGACGGCGGGAGGATAATTCTTGAGCTTTATCCCGATATTGCACCTATAACGGTAGAGAACTTTACAAAGCTTGTCTCCGAAGGTTTTTATGACGGATTAATTTTTCACAGAGTTATAAGCGGCTTTATGATTCAGGGAGGCGATCCTAAGGGTAACGGTACCGGAGGACCCGGGTACAACATCAAGGGAGAGTTTACCGCCAACGGAGTGGAGAACAACCTTAAGCACACAAGAGGCGTAATTTCCATGGCAAGGAGTCTGGCCTACGATACTGCAGGCAGCCAGTTCTTTATAATGCATGAGGACAAGCCCGGTCTTGACGGTCAGTATGCCGCCTTCGGCAGGGTTTTAGAGGGTATCGAGGTTGTGGACAGTATAGCGGCTGTCGAGGTTGACGGAGACGACAAGCCCTTGCAGGAACAGAAGATCAAGACCATAACATTACTTGAGGATTATGATAGCGGCGAGGAATAGCAAATCGACCGCATCCGGCAAACGGGTGCGGTTTTTTGTATATATTGCACTAAATATCGTATGCAATCGTAGTAACAATTTACTTGACTAACACGGTAAAGTGTGATATTATGCTTACATAGGGTAATATAGAATTATCCGAAGCTGATAAAGAGAAAGGAGTTTTTTTATCTCTTTGATAAAGAATATGAGTATGATTAACATTTTACCGCTTAAGGAGCAGCTTCCCCTGAAGCTGAGGAGCATATATGAGCAGTTCGGATACAAGAAATACCGTATGGACAAGTTTGAGCCGTATGATATGTACATGGAGAACAAGAGCTTTTTGAAGTATGACGGTATTATAACCTTTACAAACCCTAACGGTCGACTTATGGCACTTAAGCCGGATGTTACCATGAGCATTGTTAAGAATACAGGCGATAGAGAGGAGAGCAGTAAGCTCTATTATAACGAGAATGTTTTCCGTCTGCAAGCCGGAGCGAGCGAATACAGTGAGATAAATCAGATAGGACTGGAGTTTATAGGCGGGGACAGCCGTTATTCACAGGCAGAGGTGGTGCTGCTCGCTCTGCGCAGTCTTGAGGCAGTGAGCGACGAGTATATCCTTAATATAGCTCATATGGGCTTTGCCGAAGCGCTTCTTGATTATTCGGGTATAAAAAACGGTAACAAAGAGGAATGCCTTTCTCTTATAAAGCAAAAAAACATGCACGGTCTATACGATTTTGCCGAAAGATACGGTATTCCAGCTGAAAGGATTAATGCGGTTACAGGGATTATCGGTTTATCGGGCGGCTTTGAAAAAGTACTTGCGGATTTGGCGGGGTTGGCTTATAATGCAGACATGACCAAAGCGGTAGAGGAATTGAGGGAGCTGTATGAGGCGGTATCCCGCACCGGACTCGGTAGCAGGCTGCGGCTGGACTTTTCGGTTACGGACGACCCTGATTATTACAACGGCATTGTGTTTCAGGGGTATATACCCAACACGCCGAGAGCGGTGCTTTGCGGCGGTAGATATGATAACCTTATGCGCCGTTTCGGCAAGGTTCAGAATGCGGTAGGGTTTGCCCTTTATCTTGGAGAGCTTACGGGAGCGCTTAATAATACCGAGGAGTTCGATGCTGACCTTCTGCTTGTTTACGGTGATGCTTCCTCCGTCCGGGTAGTGGAGGCTGTGGAGCTGTTGAAAAAAGAATATAACAGCATCCGAGCGGAAAAAACACTGCCTGCCGGGATAAAAGCAAGGAAGACTATATATATATCGGAGGTTATCGAAAATGCTTAGTATTGCGCTCCCCAAGGGAAGGCTGGGAGACAAGGTATACACCCTGTTCTCTTCAATAGGATACGACTGCCCTTCAATGGAGGAGGATAACCGCAAGCTGGTCTTTGAGTCAGAGGAGAAGAATGTAAGATACCTGCTGGTTAAGCCCTCCGATGTAGGGATTTATGTTGAGCACGGTGCTGCCGATATCGGGGTAGTGGGAAAGGATGTACTGCTGGAGAGCAAGCCGGATGTATATGAGCTCCTGGATTTGAAGCTGGGTAAATGCTCGCTTGCCGTTGCGGCAAAAAACGGCTTCCGGGATAGTAACAGCGCACCCCTCAAGGTTGCGACCAAATATCCGAATGTAGCACAGGAATATTATGCTTCGCAGAACAGGCAGATTGAGATTATAAAGCTAAACGGCAGCATTGAGCTTGCACCCATACTCGGTCTTTCGGACGTAATTTTCGATATTGTGGAAACCGGAACCACTCTTCGTGAGAACAACCTGTCTGTATATGCCACGGTTGCTCATTCCAGCGCACGGCTGATTGCAAACAAGAGCAGTTATCAATTCAAGACCGCCATAATCGATGATATAAAGCGGCAGTTGGAGGTAAAGCTATGATAAAAATATACAATAAATCCGAGCTTTCTCCGTACGAAATATACAAGAGGAGCCCGGAGGATAAGGAAAGGCTCTTAAAGGTAGAAAGAACGGTTGAGCGTATAATTTCGGCGGTAAGAAAGGAAGGGGACAGAGCGCTTCTTGAGTTTACGGAGAAGCTTGATAGGGTAAGGCTTAAAGAACTGAAGGTTACAGAACGGGAGCTGGATGAGGCTTATCAAAGCGTCGGCTGTGAATTTCTTCTTATATTAAAGGAAGCCGCAGCAAATATTGAGGACTTCCACAAGAAGCAGCTCAGAAGCGGTTTTGAGATAAAAGAAAAGGACGGTATTGTTTTGGGACAGAAAATAACCCCCTTAGAGCGGGTGGGAATTTATGTACCCGGCGGTACGGCAAGCTATCCGTCCACCGTACTAATGAACGCAATCCCCGCGCGAATAGCGGGGGTTAAGGAGATTATAATGGTTTCTCCGCCCGAAAAGAACGGCAATATTCCGCCCGCAATACTTGCTGCGGCTCGTGTCGCAGGTATAACGGCGGTTTATAAGGTCGGAGGAGCTCAGGCGGTAGCCGCCCTTGCATACGGTACGGAGAGTATTCCTAAGGTGGATAAGATAACGGGACCGGGAAATATTTATGTCGCAACAGCGAAGAAGCGGGTTTTTGGCGAGGTGGACATAGATATGATAGCCGGACCCAGCGAGATTCTTATAATCGCAGACACCACAGCGGAGCCGTCCTGCGTTGCCGCCGACCTGCTCGGTCAGGCAGAGCATGACATACTTTCCTCCTCGGTGCTTGTCTGTACTTGCAGAGAGTTTGCGAAACGGGTGTCGGAGGAAATTGAGAGTCAGCTCTCTGAGCTGCCCAGAGCGGATATTGCGAGAGAGTCGATTGATAATAACGGAAGAATTATAGTAGTAAAAAGCATAGAGGATGCAATTGAAGCTGCGGAAAGGATAGCTCCCGAGCATCTTGAGCTGTGCGTTGATAATCCGTTTGATTATCTTGACAGAATTAAGAATGCGGGTAGTATTTTCCTCGGGCACAATACGCCGGAGGCACTCGGAGACTATTTTGCGGGACCCAACCACACACTTCCGACATCCGGAACGGCACGCTTTTCCAGTCCATTGTCGGTGGACGATTTTATAAAGAAAAGCAGCTATATAAGCTACACCAAGCAGGCACTCGCTGAGGTTAAGGACAAGGTTGCCGTCTTTGCGCGGGAAGAGGGACTGGAAGCGCACGCAAGAAGCGTTGAAGCAAGGTTTTAGGAGCAAAAGCAAAGCATTTCAACCTATTTTTGTCGAGAGGGAGGTAAAAGGCTTGAGTATTTATATTGATAAAAAACTGCAAAAACTAGAGCCATACACACCCGGAGAGCAGCCAAAGGGTGTTGACAGGCTTGTCAAGCTCAATACAAACGAGAGCCCTTATCCACCCGCTCCATCGGTTGTTGCAGCGGTAAGCAGAGCCGCTGCCGGGCTTAACCTCTATTCTGATCCGACCTGCTCAAGAGCGGTTAATGCAGTTGCGGAATGGTACGGAATGGAGAGCGAGCAGGTATTCCTGTCTAACGGAAGCGATGAGACACTGGCGTTCATTTTCCACGGGCTGTGCCCAAGCGGTGCCGCTTTCCCGGATATTACCTATGGATTTTATAGAGTTTTTGCGGATATGTTCGGAGTTAAGGCAAGAATAATACCGCTGGATACCGATTATAGAATCAGAACAGAGGATTATAAGGGTCTGAAGGAAACGGTTTTTATCGCAAACCCCAACGCACCCACCGGCATTCTGTTGTCCCTTGATAAGATAGAAGAATTGCTCGTTCAGGATAAAAATCGTCTGGTTGTCGTTGACGAAGCATATATAGACTTTGGCGGCGAAAGTGCGGTAAATCTGCTGAACAAATACATCAACCTGATTGTAGTGCAGACGTTTTCTAAGTCCCGCTCGCTTGCGGGAGGCAGGATAGGCTTTGCGCTTGCGGACAGAGAGCTGATTTGTGATTTGAACAGGATGAAGTATTCGTTTAATCCCTATAATGTGAACACACTGTCCATACTGGCTGCGCAAGCAGCGATTACGGATAAGGAATATTTTGAGAAATGCACAAAGAGCATTATAGAGAGCCGCACATATATTACAGAGCGGCTCCGTTCTTCGGGCTTTAGGGTGCTTGACTCCTCGTCAAATTTTGTCCTTGCCGGACAGAACCCAAGGATAAAGGCATTTGATTATTACAAAGCGCTGAGAGACAATAAAATACTGGTCAGATATTTTCCCTCGGACAGGATAGATGATTTTGTAAGGATTACGGTTGGCACAGCCGAGCAGATGCGTCTGTTGGGCGATGTAACCGAAAACATATTGAAAGGTTGTTAAGAAATGAGAGAGGCTAAAATAACCCGGGAAACCAAGGAAACTAAAATAACTCTGCTCCTTGAGCTGGACGGTAGCGGCTGTTATCGGATTAACACAGGCTGCGGCTTTTTGGATCACATGCTGGAGCTTTTTTCCGCACACGGCAGCTTTGATATTACGCTGGAGTGCAAGGGAGATATTGAGGTGGACGCTCATCACACCGCCGAGGATGTCGCCATTGTGCTGGGCAAGGCGTTTAATGAGGCACTCGGAGACAAGGCGGGTATAACCCGCTACGGCAGCATGATTCTCCCCATGGACGAGGCGTTGATTCTCGCCGCTGTGGATATCGGGGGCAGAGCCGCACTCGGTTATGCGCTGGATATACCCGCACAGAAGGTGGGAGAGTTCGATACCGAGATTGTCAAGGAGTTTTTAACTGCGTTTGCCCGTTCCTTCGGAGCCGCCATACACCTTAAGCAGTTTGCGGGGGAGAACAGCCACCATATAATCGAAGGCACCTTCAAGGCGCTTGCGAGAGCGTTAAAAACCGCCGTTGCGGTTGACGAAAAATTAAGCGGGAGGATTCCCTCCACAAAAGGAACTCTTTAATGATAGCAATTATAAATTACGGGGTGGGAAATCTTTTTTCCATTTCCCGCTCGTTGCGTTTTATCGGATGGGACTGTGTAGTTACCGATGAGAAGAGGGTCATAGAGGATGCCTCACATATTGTGCTGCCCGGAGTAGGCGCATTCGGTGATGCAGCAAGGAAGCTGAGCGAAACCGGATTGATTCCCACCTTAGACCAATGCGTTAAAAAGGGCAAGCCCTTTCTCGGCGTTTGTCTCGGAATGCAGCTCTTGTTCGAAAAGAGCTACGAATATGGAGAGCATACGGGACTGGGGTATATAAAGGGGGAGGTCTGCCCCATGGAGCCGGACTTGAACGCAGTCGGCAAGGACCTCAAGATTCCGCAAATGGGATGGAACGCCCTGAAGCTGATTGATAAAAATAATCCACTCATGAAAAACACGCTCGAGGGAGAGCATATGTACTTTGTGCATTCTTTTTATGCGAAGAAATGCAGGGAATCCCTTGTTGCAACGGTAGAATACGGGGTGGAGGTGCCTGCTGTTGCAGCTAACGAAAATGTGTTCGGGTGTCAGTTCCATCCCGAAAAGAGCGGGGACTGCGGGCTTAAGATATTAAAGGCGTTTGGAGGATTAGCGTGAAAGAATTAATAAACTCACCACCGAATAGGCATAAAGAAGAAGCCCTG
>CAZGJQ010000018.1:0-25716 GCA_964525815.1 uncultured Oscillospiraceae bacterium | reverse complement strand
CCATTTTGGATTTTATTATAATAACGGGGGACGCTTATGTGGACCATCCGTCCTTTGGGGCTGCCGTGATTGGCAGAGTTTTAGCTAGTCAGGGATATTCGGTTGCGGTTATTGCACAGCCGGATTGGCGAAGTGCGGATGATTTCAAGCGGTTCGGTAAGCCCCGTCTCGCTTTTTTGGTAAACAGCGGAAATATAGATTCTATGGTAGCTCATTACACAGCAGCAAAAAAAAGACGAAGCAGCGACGCTTATTCACCGGGCGGAAAAGCGGGATTTCGTCCGGATCGTGCGGTTATTGTATATTGTAATCGAATAAGGGAAGCATATGGTGATCCGCCCATAATTATTGGAGGAATAGAGGCGTCCACCCGCCGATTTGCTCATTATGATTATTGGAGCGACAGTGTACGCAGAAGCATACTTGTTGATTCAAGAGCGAACCTGCTGGTTTACGGAATGGGAGAAAATATAATAAGGCGAATTGCCTTTTTATTGGACAAGGGTGTTCCCGTGCGTAAAATAAGGGATGTAAGAGGAACCTGCTTTATCGAGGATGGAACCTTCAAGCCTCATTTTGAGAGTGAATACTGCGGTGATTACAACCGGATAAAAACCGATAAAAAAGCATTCGCAAAAGCGTTTTTGTCTCAATATCAAAATCAGGATCATATTCACGGTAAGGCTGTGGTCGAGAGCTACGACGAAAAAATCCTTGTACAGAATCCTCCGATGATGCCCTTGAGCCGAAAAGAGCTGGATGAGGTATATTCGCTGCCCTATGAGCGTAATTATCACCCCTCATATGAAAGGCAGGGCGGAATCCCCGCAATCGAGGAGGTGAAATTTTCCATAACACACAACAGGGGGTGCTTCGGAAACTGTAATTTTTGCTCCCTCGCTTTTCATCAGGGAAGAACAGTTACCTCCCGCAGCATAGACTCGGTGGTTAAGGAGGCTCAAATAATAACAGCATTTCCCGATTTCAAGGGATATATTCACGATATAGGAGGTCCTACCGCGAATTTTCGGATGCAGGCCTGTGAGAAACAGACAAAGCATGGCACCTGCAAGGGACAGAGCTGCCTTTTCCCTGATGTTTGCAAAAGCATGAAGGTGGAGCATAGCGAATATATAGAGCTGCTTAAGCGGGTGGAGCAGCTTGACGGTGTTAAGAAGGTGTTTATACGCTCGGGAATCCGGTATGACTATCTTATTGCGGATAAAAGCGAGAGGTTTTTTAAGAAGCTGGTAAAGGATCATGTAAGCGGTCAGCTTAAGGTTGCGCCCGAGCATTGCTCGGACAGGGTTCTTACGCTTATGGGAAAGCCTTCCTTCGAAAAATACGAGAAGTTTAAAAAAAGGTTTTTTGAGCTTACAAAAAGCATTAACAAGGAGCAATATCTGGTTCCCTATCTGATGTCATCCCATCCCGGGAGCACACTTGCCGATGCCGTTGAGCTTGCATTGTATCTCAAGAGGAACAATCTTAATCCGGAGCAGGTACAGGACTTCTATCCCACTCCCGGAACCGCTTCCACCTGTATGTTCTACACCGGCATAAACCCTTTTGACGGCAAGAGGGTCTATACTGCGAAGAGCTATGAGGAGAAGAAGCTACAACGAGCTCTTTTGCAATTTTCCCGCCGCAAGAACGCCAATGATGTGCGCCGAGCGCTTAGAAAAGCAGGCAGGGAGGAGCTTATCGGATACGGCAAGGATTGCTTGGTCGGTTATGATAATAAAGAAAAAAAGCAAGAAAAAACAAGGAATAACAAGAAAAAAATACCAAAAAAGCGCCCTGAATCGAGATAACAAGGATACACTATACCTTTAATGAAACATTAAGTTTTATACCTTATTTTCAGAAATTTAAAAAGTTCCAATCAAGTATTGCCTACATATTTTTGAGCTCTTTGCAGAAAAATAAAATTGATGCAAAAATCAAAAATTGAGGTAGGTAAAGGGAATGAAACAAAGAGTTAAGGCAGTAATTTTTGCAGTACTAACCCTTACCGTTATACTTGGTTCGGTTTTTCTGGAGGCACCCGGCAGAGGTAATATCACCTCGGTTGCGGCTCTTGCGCATAAGGAAACAGACCGAATAAAGCTTGCTCCCGGAGGTGTTGCATTCGGAGTAAAATTTTTTACTAAGGGTGCGTTGGTGGTTGGTATCACCGACATAGAAACAGCACAGGGATTATCCTCTCCGGCAAGGGATGCCGGCTTGGAGATAAAGGATATAATCACAAGTATTGAAGGTAAGGATATCAGGAGTGCGGAGGAATTTCGGAAGGTTATTTCCGATTGCGGCGGAAATTGCATAGAAATGAAATATATGCGAAACGGTACCGAAAGCAGTATAAGCGTTACTCCGGTCATAGATAAGACAGATAACACCTATAAGGTTGGAATATGGGTGCGGGACTCGACTGCAGGTATTGGAACAATCACATTTGTTGATAAAAAGACAGGCAGCTTCGGTGGTCTCGGACACGGTATCAACGATTCGGAAACGGGAGTGTTGCTCCCGCTCGACAAAGGAATTATTGTTGATGTCGCCATAACCGATATTGTAATAGGCAAAAAGAATTCTCCCGGTGAGCTGAAGGGAAGGTTTGACAGAGTCCGGAAGGGAGAGCTGAGCGTTAATTGTGATGCCGGAGTTTTCGGCAGGCTCGATGAAATACCGGAAAACATCGGAGAGGAATTACCGATAGGGTTCAGGGAAGAGCTAAGAACCGGAAAAGCGTATATAATCACAACGCTGGACGAAGGAAAACCGGAACGGTTTGAGATAGAAATCGAAAAAATATTCGAAGATGCCGGAGAAACCAAGAACTTTATGATTAAGGTTACCGACTCCGCTCTTATATCAAGAGCGGGAGGTATTGTACAGGGAATGAGCGGAAGCCCTATCATTAAGGACGGAAAGCTGATCGGAGCCGTTACCCATGTTCTGGTCGGGGATTCTACGAGAGGATACGGCATTCACATCGAAAATATGATAAACAGAATGAATTAAGTTAAAAAAATAAGCATTATGTCGCCGAAGTCGCAAAAAAATCGCTGACTTCGGCGACGGTTTTATTTTATATTGATTCATATTAAAAGTAGTATTGTGAAGGTTTTTTGCGTTACAAATAAAAAAAGGATGTTTTTTATCGAAAAAAGTATTGCGAAAATTGTACAAAACATTTAAATATGTCCACAAATACTATTGATATAAAGATATAATTATGGTAAAATATGGCAAAATCAAATTTGGTTGTTTTTTTATAAAAACACATTTTTTGAAAAAAGAAGAATACGAAAGGATTGGCAAAGATGGAAAAAGGTCAAGTCAAGGCGAGGGTGTTGATCGCCGATTGTAACAGTGAGTTTCGGGCACAGTGTGTGCAGAATCTTAAGCGGCACGGAATCGAAATTGTTGCGGAAGCTTCGGACGGACAGGAAGCGTTTGCAAAGATGGCAAGACTGAAACCGAACATAGTCATTTCGGACCTATATTTGGGCAAAATTGACGGTGTGGGGCTTATTCGTGAAGCTAAGAAGCAGCTGGGAGACAATTTTCCCGCATTTGTTATGCTCGCATCCTTCAACAGTCAGAATCTGTTTGAGGAATGCTGCGAGGCGGGAGCGGCTTATTGCATGCTTAAACCGCTTGACTTTGCCGCATTAGCGGAGCGGGTTATGAAGCTTGCGGACAGAGGAAGACGCAGAGGGCTTGCTCAGATTCCCACCCGAGACGAGGCCGATCTTGAGGCTCAGGTTACCAAAATAATACACCAAATAGGGGTTCCGGCTCATATAAAAGGCTATCAGTACTTAAGAACCGCAATTATAATGACAATTAATAACAACGACATTATCAATTCTGTTACAAAAATCTTATATCCCTCAGTTGCTAAGCAATACGGGACAACCTCCTCAAGAGTGGAAAGAGCGATACGGCATGCCATCGAGGTTGCCTGGGACAGGGGTGACCTTGATGTGCTGAACTCCTTCTTTGGATATACGGTACAAAATCAAAGGGGAAAGCCCACAAACAGCGAGTTTATTGCCATGATAGCAGATAATCTGCGATTGAAAAACAAAGCGCTTGCGGTGTAATGCATTTTATAGAACAGGAACTGTGACATAATTAGTTGCAGTTCCTTTTTGTTGATATATTTACAAATACTGCTATTTGGTGTATTATAAATATCAGTTATATGTTGATAATAAAGTATAAGGGTGCGTAATATGAATATAAGCTATGATTGGTATAGGGTGTTTTATCATGTCGTAAAAATGGGAAACATAACAAATGCGGCAGAAAGTCTGTTTATCTCGCAGCCGGCAGTCAGTCAGATTATCAAGCAATTGGAGAAAAGCATAGGGTGCAAATTATTATCAAGAAATCCTAAAGGAGTGAGGTTGACCGCTGAAGGCGAGGTTTTATATCAGCATATATCCAGAGGCGTTGAGCATTTCCTTGCCGGAGAAAAGCACCTTTATTCTCAGCTTAATATGGAGAGCGGAGAGATAAATATCGGTGCAAGCGATATGACGCTTGAATTCTTTCTTCTGCCAATACTTGAAAGATTCCGATTGAATTACCCTAAAATTAAAATTAAAATAACAAACGGACCGACTCCGGAAACAATCCGTATTTTAGAAAACGAAAAAATAGACTTCGGCGTTATAAGCGAGCCGATAACAAAAAGCCGGGTAAAAAGAGGATTTTCTGTTATTCCGGCAAGGGAAATCGAGGATATATTTATATGCGGAAGGGAGTTACATGAAAGGCTCAAGGATAACGTGGAGCTAAAGGATATAGCCGAAATGCCGCTGATTATGCTCGAAGAGAATACAAGCACAAGAAAGCATATAGATTTATTCTTCCGGGAGAACAACATATGTGTTTCGCCGGAAATCGAGCTTGCCACGAGCAGACTGATAGTACAATTTGTAAAGAGAAACTTAGGTATAGGCTGTGTTGTGAAGGATTTTGCAAGAGCAGATATGGAAAAGGGTACTATATACGAAATAAAAACAGCAAGAAAAATTCCAAAAAGAAACATATGTATAATAAAAAGGCATACGCAGTGCTCCAAGGCATCCGAACTGCTGCTTAAAATGCTGCTTGCATAATTATAACTTATAAGCATTATCATTAATATGTATTTTACTTATATTCCTCACGGTGTTATTATTGAAACGGTGATTCGTTTCACTAAAAAACATTCGGAGGTAATAAAATGGTTAGAGCAATTGTCGGCGGTAACTGGGGAGACGAGGGAAAGGGAAAAATGACAGACCTGCTTGCCGCCGAAGCGGACATTGTTGTAAGGTTTCAGGGCGGGGCAAATGCGGGACACACTATAATAAACGATTACGGAAAATTCGTGCTGCATTTACTGCCCTCCGGAGTATTCAGGAGGAATGTAATTAATGTTATCGCTCCGGGTGTTGCTCTGAACTTGAATAGCTTGTTCGCTGAGCTTGATATGCTGGCAAAAAGAGGAGTGCCTGAGCCTAAGCTGATGATTTCGGAACGGACTCAGCTACTCATGCCCTATCACATTATGTTTGACAGGCTTGAGGAGGAACGGCTCGGTTCAGAGAGCTTCGGCTCCACAAAATCAGGAATAGCTCCCTTTTATTCCGACAAGTGCCTGAAAACAGGAATTCAAATCTCGGAGTTATTCGGTAATGGCTTGAGAGAAAAGATTGAAAAGGTTTGTTTTGTCAAGAATCAGGTTATAAAAGCACTGTACGGGACAAGTGAACTGTTAAATGCAAATTCTGTTTATAGAGAAATTATTAGCTGGAAAGAAAAAATAGCTCCGTTAATATATGACACAACCCATTATTTAAATCAGGTCAGGGGTAATAAAAGAATATTGCTCGAAGGTCAGCTGGGGGCTCTGAGGGATATAGAGCACGGAATATATCCGTATGTAACCTCTTCTTCTCCTCTCGCGGGTTATGGTGCAGTCAGTACCGGTATACCTCCTTGGTCGGTGACAGAAATAATAACTGTTATTAAAGCATATTCATCCTGTGTCGGAGCAGGGATTTTTGTCAGCGAGATATATGATAACGCAGCAGATGAATTAAGAAAACGGGGAGGAGATTCGGGAGAGTATGGAGCTACGACGGGTAGACCAAGAAGGATGGGCTGGTTTGATACTGTTGCAAGCAGATACGGATGCATGATTCAGGGCACAACCGAAATAGCGCTTTCTATGCTAGATGTACTGGGGTATTTAGAAAAAATTCCGGTTTGCGTCGCATATGAAATTGAAGGCCATACAATCGATACTTTCCCGGTTTCCTACCAATTGCAAAAAGCAAAACCCGTTTATGAATATCTGGACGGCTGGGGATGTGATATAAGCGGAATAGGTACCTACAAGGCGCTTCCGCCTCAGGCAAGGGCATATGTTGAATTCATTGAAGCGAAATTAGGGTTACCTGTAACAATGATTTCAAACGGACCAAAGAGGGATGATATTATATATAGAAAATAAGTGTTTTATTTATAATACAGCAAAAACAGACCGGCTTGTTAAACTTTTAACAAGCCGGCGTTTTGATATGTCGTTTTAGCAAGATATAAATCCGTTTTATTTTCAGTCGGGATTACATACTCTTTATTGATAGACCTTATATTCCTCCGGAAAGTATGTTTTTTCCAGTTCAGTGGGCTGCAGCATTTTAAGAGAGAGCTTTGTACCGTCCGCCTCTCTTGAAATAACGCACAGTTTTTCCTTATCGTCATATGTAACATCCACGCCTATAATATATGTTTGTACCAGCTCAACGGGTATAAGAAAATCGTCCGAGCCGAATAGAACAGGAGCAGAAAGCCTGACTGCGCTGTCGTTAATAAAAATCAAGGAGGAGTTACTGCGGCACTCAATGCCGTCACCGTTCGCTCCCAGTAAAATAACCACGGCTTCGCTGTCTCCGACAATGCTAAGGTCGCAGAGCTCGCTCAGCTCACCGAAGGGAACATACAGTCCATATGCATTGTTCACCGAAGCGGCATCATGGGAGTACATTCTTTTTCCGTCATAATTAAGCCGCAGGGAATAAATCTGCGCTTCCTTAGCTTGTCTATTAAAAGAAAAATAAACAAAACCAGCAACCGAAAGATTAATCAGCGCATACAAGGTCAAGAATAGAATAAGAACCGAAATGATACGCTGCTTTTTTGCCGCGGAAGGTCTGCGCTTATAGCGCTTTGCCGGTTTACCGCCGACGTTGGGTCGGCTGCTTTGTTTACCGGCGTACGAAGAAATACGCTTTTTGTTATTGTTAGTGTTGTTCACAGCGCTTCCTCCACTTTTTATTGCGCAGATTGAGTGCGAAAGTATTGTTTTTCGATAAAATTCTTTCAAATATATTATATCATATTAACGACTGATATTAAAGACCTTCTTTCACATTTTCATAAAAATTTTCATAATCTGTATTCGGGAGGTGTATCACGAAGAGCTATGACTAAACGATTTACCGAGAACGCAAAGCGGGTAATAAGCGCTTCGCTTGCGCTGGCTAAGGAGCTTGGACACACCTACATCGGAAGTGAACATTTGCTGTTGGGAATACTGTCGGATGGTACAAGCAGCGCTTCCAAGCTGCTTAACGGCAGAGGAGTTACCTTTTCGGAAACAAAAACACGAATAATCGAACTGGTGGGCATGGGGTGCAGAAGCAGCTTATCCACGGAGGATATGACCCCTACCTGCAAAAAAATCCTGATGAATTCATCAGTGCAGGCAAAGAGCCCGCTCTATAATTTTATCGGTACCGAGCATATTCTTTTGGCACTGCTGAAGGAGGATTGCGTGGGAACAAGGCTTATAGAGGCTGCGGGAGCGGAGGTTTCTGAGCTGTGCCTTTGCCTTGACGGAATGTTTTGCAGAGTTTTTGAGGAGTCGGCTGCGGAGGCTGAAGTG
Organism: uncultured Oscillospiraceae bacterium; assembly: GCA_964525815.1. Classification (GTDB taxonomy): domain Bacteria; phylum Bacillota; class Clostridia; order Oscillospirales; family CAG-382; genus UBA1049. The sequence continues at coordinate 17,765 of CAZGJQ010000018.1, read as the reverse complement.
AGTCAAACAAAAAAATCCACACCTAATTTAGATAAAAACGCCGTAAACCTTACCGAAAAAGCACTTGCGGGAAAAATAGATCCGGTAATAGGCAGAGAAAAGGAGGAGGAGCGGCTGATAGGAATACTGCTTCGGCGGAGCAAGAACAACCCCTGTCTCATCGGGGAAGCCGGAGTAGGAAAAACTGCGGTCGTAGAGTCGGTGGCAAGCCGTATCGCCTTTGGGGACATACCCGAGGAGCTTGTTGATAAAAGGATTATGGCTCTGGATATGTCAACGCTGGTTGCGGGTACCAAGTACAGAGGTGAGTTTGAGGAAAAAATAAAGAATATTATAAATGAGGTTCGGGAAGCGGAGGATGTTATACTTTTTATTGACGAGCTGCATACAATTGTGGGTGCAGGTGCCGCAGAGGGTGCGATTGACGCGTCTAATATTCTCAAGCCGGCGCTTGCAAGAGGAGAAATACGCCTTATCGGCGCAACCACGCTCAAGGAGTACAAAAAGTCCATCGAAAAGGACAGCGCACTCGAGCGGCGTTTTCAGCCGGTATATATAAACGAGCCTACCGAGGAGGAGTGTATATCCATACTCGAGGGAATAAAGCAGAGGTACGAGAGCTATCACCATGTAAACATAAGCGACGAGGCAGTAAGGAGTGCCGTAAGACTGTCTGCACGCTATATCGGCGACCGCTTTTTGCCGGACAAGGCGATTGATTTAATCGATGAGGCGGCTGCGAAGAAAAAGCTTACCCGCAGCTTTTCGGATGAGCATATCGGCATTACCGCCGAGGATGTCGCACTTGTGGCGCAGGAGCAAACCGGTATACCGCTGACCGTTCTTACAAAGAGCGAGAGCGAGCGTTATCTTTATCTCGAGGACGAAATGAAAAAATATATAATCGGTCAGCAGGAAGCCGTGGAAACCATATGCAAAGCGGTTCGCCGTACCCGAGCGGGACTTAGGGACACCCATCGTCCGAGCGGCTCCTTTTTGTTTTTGGGTCCGAGCGGTGTGGGAAAAACCGAGACCGCCAAGGTATTGTCCCGTCTTATCTTTGACAGAGAAAACGCTATGATAAAGCTGGATATGAGCGAATATATGGAAAAGCACAGTATATCCAAGCTGATAGGCGCACCTCCCGGTTATATAGGTTACGGAGAGGGAGGCGCGTTGACCGAAAGGATACGCCGCTCTCCTTATTCACTCCTTTTGCTTGATGAAATAGACAAGGCGCACCCCGATGTTTTGAACCTGCTTTTACAAATTCTGGACGACGCTGTGCTTACAGATTCCAACGGACTGAGGGTAAGCTTCAAGAATGTGTTTATAATAATGACCTCTAACATCGGTTTTTCCGATTCGGAGGTTCGTAGTATAGGCTTTTCCGGCGACGGTAATATGAGGCAGGAACGCCATCGTATTATTGAAGCAGCAAGGAAGCTGCTTCCGGCTGAATTCATAGACCGAATCGACGAAATGGTTGTGTTTGACAGACTGACAAACGCAGAGCTGAAGGATATTGCAAGAATACAGCTGGAGGAGCTGAGTGAGAGAGTAGCGGAGAAGGGTATAAGGATCTCGTTTGAGGATAGCTTTATAAATAACGCCTTGAAATCGGAGGCGACCGAGCTTAAAGGAGCGAGGGCCTTAAGGCAGCAGCTTCTGCGCAAGGCGGAGGATTTACTCTCGGGAGAGATACTGTGCGGAGCTTTTTCAGAAGGAACGGAGGCAACCATTCTTTCGGAAAACGGAGAACCGAGGTTAAAAATTAAAACAAGAAACTATTGACAAAGCAAAAAAATAGGTATATAATGCGCCTGTAAAGGAAATTACTTTACAGGCTTGTTTTTTAAGTTATAGAACAGATGCCGGAGGTAGCAATGAACGAGAAGCGGGAGGCAATATGCAGGCTGATGGACTTTTACGCCGACGTTTTGTCGCAAAGGCAGCGAGATGCTATTGAGCTGTATTATTATGAGGACCTTTCTCTTGCCGAAACAGCCGAAAACCTTGGTATCACAAGACAGGGAGTGAGGGATGCGATAAAGCATGGCGAGGAGGCTCTTTTTTCTCTCGAGAGCACACTCGGTTTAATGAAAAAGAGCCGTGCTATCAGTGATGCGGCACGCCGGATTATCGACCTTACCGACAATAATCAGATTAAATCGCTTGCAAGCGATATAATAGCGAGGCAGGCATAGCTCAGAGCTGTTTGCCTTGTCTTGCGGAACACGGAGTGTACAATGTTTCAGAGCTTAGTGGACAAAATGTCCGAGGCGTTTAAGAAGTTTAAAAACAAGGGCAAGCTCAGTGAGTCCGATGTTAAAGCGGGTATGCGTGAGATAAAGCTGGCTCTGCTTGAAGCGGATGTTAACTTCAAGGTCGTCAAGGATTTTATAAAAAAGGTAACCGAACGAGCGGTGGGCAGCGAGGTTCTGGAGAGCCTGGTTCCCGCCCAGCAGATTGTAAAAATAGTCAACGAGGAGCTTACCGCTCTTATGGGCGGAAGCAATTCCAAGCTCAATATATCGTCCAAGCCGCCGACCGTTGTTTTAATGTGCGGACTTCAGGGCTCGGGTAAAACAACACACACGGCAAAGCTGGCAAAGCTGTATAAAAAGCAGGGGAAAAGCCCGCTGCTTGTCGCCTGTGATATTTACCGTCCCGCAGCCATTAAGCAGCTGCAGGTTGTTGCCGAGCAGGTGGGTGTGCCCGTTTTTGAACGCGGAACCGCCAACCCTGTGCAAACCGCAAAGGAAGCGGTAAAGCATGCCGAGAAGTACGGGCATGATATGGTGTTTGTGGACACGGCGGGCAGGCTGCATATAGACGAGGAGCTTATGGATGAGCTCCGTAATATTAAGGACGCATTACAGCCTACCGAAATACTCTTAGTGGTGGATGCCATGACCGGACAGGATGCGGTTAATGTTGCGGAGAGCTTTAATGATTTGCTTAACATAACAGGTGTTATCCTGACAAAGATGGACGGCGACACAAGGGGCGGTGCAGCATTATCGGTGCGTCATGTAACCGGAAAGCCGATAAAGTTCATCGGAACCGGAGAAAAGCTGGACAACATAGAGCCCTTTCATCCCGACCGTATGGCCTCCCGCATACTCGGTATGGGCGATGTGATGTCGCTGATAGAAAAGGCGGAGCAGGCGTTTGACGAAAAAAAGGCGGAAGAGATGGAGCGCAAGTTCCGGGAGCAGTCCTTTTCGCTGGTGGATTTTTTGGATCAGCTCGGTCAGCTTAAGAACATGGGCTCAATGGAATCTCTCATTGGAATGATGCCGGGCATTAACCCTTCGCAGCTCTCAAACGCCAAAATAGACGAGAAGGCAATGGTGCGTACAGAGGCGATAATACTATCCATGACCCCGCATGAGAGGGTGCATCCCGAGGTGCTGAATTCCTCCCGAAAGAAGCGTATTGCCTCCGGCAGCGGAACCAGTGTGGAGGAGGTAAACAGGCTGCTCAAGCAATATGAGCAGACAAAGGTGCTTATGAAGCAGTTCACGGGTGGCAAGGGTAGGAAGAAGGGAAGATTTAAGCTCCCGTTTTAAGAAAAATCATAAATAAATAGATATAAAAGAGCAGAAAACCTCTTCTCTTTAATATAAAAAACACATAATTCTTGGAGGACAAACAAATGGCAGTAAAAATCAGACTTAAAAGGATGGGCGCAAAGAAGGCTCCCTTCTACAGAATCGTGGTGGCGGATTCACGCTCGCCCAGAGACGGAAGGTTTATAGAGGAGCTGGGTTATTACAATCCCATGACCGATCCTGCGGATGTTAAGATAGACGCAGACAAGGCAAAAACCTGGATCGCAAACGGCGCTCAGCCTACCGATACGGTAAGAGCTTTGTTAAAGAAGAACGGAGTATTATAATAAGCGTAACGCCTGCTTATACAGGCTTTACCTTTTTGGTTTTTAAAGGAGATAGTGATGAAACAAATTCTTATTGACATCGCAAGAGCTATTGTGGACAATCCCGACGAGGTCGTGGTTGTCGAGAAGGTAAGCGGGGACACCAGCATCCTCGAGCTGTCGGTTGCCAAGGACGACATGGGCAAGGTCATAGGCAGAGGTGGCAGAATCGCAAAGAGCATTCGCACCGTTATGAAGGCGGCAGCTATCAAGGAAAACAAGCGCGTGATAGTTGACATAATCTGATGAGACGGTTTTTGAAGGCGGGACGGCTGAATTCTCCGAGAGGACTTAGGGGCGAGGTCAGGTTTGATTGCTGGTGCGACAGCCCGGATTTTCTATCCGAGGTTAAGCATTTGTATTTGGACGACAAGGGACAGCGTGTTCTCACCGTTAAGGAGTATCGCCCCACAATTCCGTCTATTGTTTTTAAGGGATATGAGGACAGAACACTGGCTTCCTCACTCACGGGCAGAATTGTTTATTTTGACCGCAACGACATAACGCTTGAGGACGGAATTTTATTCTATGACGATCTGCTAATGCTTCCCGTATTCAATGTAGAAACGGGGGAGAGGTTAGGCGTGCTTGAGCGGGTGGACGAAGGCGTTTCCTGCCATTATTACTATGTCAAGGGCGAGGAAGGCGAATATCTTATTCCGGAGAAAAAGGAGTTTATAAAGGAAGTAAACCCCGAGACCGGAATAAGGGTAAAGCTTATCGAAGGGCTAAAAATCGATAAGACAGGAAAGGTATTGTAAGGTGCGCTTTGAGGTATTGACACTGTTTCCCGAAATGCTTTCGGGGGTGTTTGGGAGCAGTATTTTAGGAAGAGCGGCTTCGGCGGGGCTTGTTGAGATAAACTGCACGGATATAAGGGATTACACAGAGGACAAGCACCGGCGGGTAGACGACAAGCCGTACGGCGGAGGTTTTGGTATGGTAATGATGTGCCAGCCTGCTGTTGATTGTATTCGTGCCGTAAAAAAAAGGCTGCCCGAGGGAAGAACCAGAGTTATATATCTCTCGCCGCAGGGTAAGCTGTTTAATCAAAGCAAGGCGCACGAGCTTGCGGATTATGATAATCTTATATTGCTGTGCGGACATTACGAGGGGATTGACGAACGAATCATCGAGCTTGAGGTGGACGAGGAGATTTCGGTAGGTGATTATGTTTTAACGGGCGGAGAGCTACCGGCGGCTATTGTAGTGGATGCGGTATCCCGCTTAGTGGACGGAGTTTTACCCTCTCCGGATTGCTACTCCAACGAGAGTTTGCAAAACGGGCTCTTGGAGCATCCCCAGTACACCAGACCCCGGGTTTTTGAGGGCAGGCAGGTACCGGAGGTGCTTATAAACGGTAATCATGCCTTACAGGAGGAATGGAAGAGAGCGCAGATGGAAGAACGCACCCGAAAAAAAAGACCCGACCTGAACCGATAAACTCAGACTGGAGCCGTTATGAACAGCAGTACAAGGACAGTCAAACGAAAGCATAAAGGCAGTTTTTTTAAGAGGCTTGTTAGAAACAGCTTTATTTTATCCTGCCTTGACAGTCTTTCCGCACGGGTTTTTAGGTTATTCAGAGGAAGTTTTTTTTATCTTGTGTTATGCGGCAGTGATGAGACCGATGCGCTCCTGAAGAGAGGTATTATAGGCAGCTTGGCCGAGAAGGTCAGTCTCGGCGAGCGGTTGTTCCGTCCTCTTAAGCTGTTCTTTGCGACAGGTATAGAGAACAGTCGCATTGTATACGCATATCGTCGCGCGATGGATGTGCTGTTGTCCGTTTCGGTGCGATTTTTTGGCATTCTCGGCTGTACCGTCGGCATATACGGAATCGGGATTTACTTAGCAAAGAGATATGCCTATATTGCCGCAGAGCCGTCCGAGAGCGAGCTGTTCTGGGCTGCGTTTTTTATTATTTCCGGAGCTCCTCTGTTGCTATCCGGGAAAGGTGTTTCTCAGGTGCTCAAATCAAGTAAAATATTTTCCTGGTTGTTTATAGGAATCCTCGGAGTTAACGAAATGACGCTGCGGGAGGGGAAAAAGCCTAACACTCACGGTACGGCAGCGTTTGTATTGGGAACAGTTTTGGGATTGTCAACAATATTTATCAGTCCCGCTGCTATTATCTATACCTTCCTGCTATCGTCGTTTTTCGCCACGGTGCTGTATGTGCCCGAGCTTGGCTTACTCGGAGTTATTATGCTTTTCCCGCTTATTTCGGTTAAGCGGATTGCCGTATTGCTGATTATAACGACCGTTTTTTATATTTTTAAGGTGCTTCGTTCAAAACGGAACCTCAGCTTGAAAACAGCGGATATTTTTGTTTTATTTTTCGGATTATACATTATTGCGGCGGGTATTATCTCCGGAAGCGGAGGACAGGTCAGAGCCGCTTACCTAATATGCTTTTTAGCGGTTTATTTCCTTATATCCAACCTCATAGCATCCGAAAGGCTTATAAGGCAAGCTCTTTACAGCTTCTGTACGGGAGCGTTTGCAAGCTGTTTACTCTTTATACTGCATCATATTGCGGGGAAAACGGCAAATATTTATATAACACCGGTACTGGGTAGAATCGATTTTTCTCTTGTGGGCAGCGGGCACTTTGGGTTTTATTTATTGTTACTCATGCCGGTTTGCATGGCGTTGTTTAGAGTGACCGGCGGAAAAAGCGAAAAAGCGGCGCTGTTGATTCTGCTTTTCCTATCGGTTATCTGCATAGCTCTTACAGCGGACAGACTTATACTGACCTGTTCGTATGCAATACTGTTCCTTTATGCGTTGTTTGCGTATAAAAAGCCTTTTTCCACACTGCTTACCTTTTCGGTTATAACGGTGGTGCTGTATTTTTGCATTCCGTATACACCCGTTTTTAACGAGATTTTTTCCGGTACCGCAGCCGGATTAAAAACGGGACAAACAGAAGAAATGATTAAAGCATTTATGCCCACCGGTGTGGGTATAGGAGGAACAAGCATAATAATAGCGCTTAATAAAATCGGAGCAAGCAATTATATCGGCAGCCTTTCTTTGTTCGAAAGGCTGATTGCAGAGGGCGGTTTGTTTTATCTTTTCGTTTTTTTACTGGGAGCTTATTTTATACTTCAGCGAGCCTTTAATTGTCTTGCCATGTGCGGTAGTAAAAGAGTTTTGTTTGTTGTATCCTCGCTTATATCAGGTATGCTAATTTTCCTTGCGGCGGGATTGTTCTTTGATGTATGGCAGGACATAAGGCTCTATATGCTCTTCTGGATAATCTGCGGGGTAATAACGGCGTTTAAGAATGTATACGGAAGGAACGCTTATATAAAGGAGGCCTTGAGTACGGTATGAGAACCAATTCACATAAGCCAGGAAAGGTCGCTCACGGCAGGTTTTTTGACCTGATAATCACCCTTATATTGTTAGCTGTAATCTCGGCAGGCTTGTATTTTACATTAAGACCCGAGCAAGCAGAAACCGTAGCTGTAGAATATAATATAGTATTTGAAACGGTGGATAAAAGGATTGCCTCAAACATTTCACCCAACAAGATCTTCCTGTCCGAGGAGGGTGAGCATATGGGTGTTATAATATCCGCATTGAACGACCGCAAGGTATTTTATACACTGGACAGGAGCAACGGTGCGCTGGGCGGTTATATTACGAATATATCCGATGAGTACAATACTGTCATCGCATCTGTCAGAGCTGATGCGATAAAGTATAACGGCAGCTATTATGTGGGCGGACAGCCCTTAAGAGCGGGCGGAAGCCTTTTTCTGAGATTGCCCGATTTTTACGGAACGGCAACTGTAACGGCTGTCAGCGTTTTGGAGGTGGAGTAAGTAATGCCCTCGACTGAAAAAAGAATCAGATTCAACATTCTCGATATAATAATCATAATAGTATCCGTAGCGCTTATAACGGGAATCTTTTTCAGAAACAATATAGTGGAGATGCTGTCCGAGGACACAAGCGGTAATATAACCTATACATTTGTCATAAAGGAGCTGGACGGAGCATTACTACCCGGCGTTAAGCCGAACACCCTTTTATCCGACCCCGAGAGCGGCGGTGAAATGGGCAGAATACTTTCCGTTTCCTTTGAGAAGAGCATAGTAAACGAGACGGCTGCGGACGGCAGCATTATGAGCTTGGAAAAGAGCGGATTTTACGATGTTACCGTAAGGGTTGCCGGAAACGGATTTTCGAGTGACACCGGGGTGTTTCTGGACGGTGTGGTGCTGATAGCTCCCGGGATGAACAAGCAAATAATAACCGAAATTGCTGTCTATGAAGGATTTATTTTGTCGATTGATTAGCAACAATGTACAAATATATTTTTTTAACGAAGATAAATTTGTAGGATTGCACATCCATTGGCTATTGATTTAAATTTGTGTATTTGTTATAATTATTGTAATATCATTGGGGGTATATAAATCAATGTTAGCTAAAAATATTACCATACAGAATTCAGTCGGTTTGCATGCAAGACCCGCAACCTATTTTATACAAAAAGCAAACTCTTACAAGAGCTCAATTTGGATTGAGAACAGCGACAGACGAGCAAACGCAAAGAGTCTTTTGGGTGTGCTTTCTCTCGGCATTTCCAAAGGGGATATTATTACAATCCTTGCGGACGGTGCGGACGAGCAGGAGGCTGTGGACGGATTGGTCGACTTGGTTTTGAAGGGCTTCAACGACTGATTTGCTTGCACTGAAGCATACAAGCCGTTGTATCCCGAGATTCTTTGTGGACTAGTACTTTATTTATGATATTTAGCCTTGGGCTCATCCTTATATATGAGTTCGGGGCAATTTTTTATAGACAGAGTTTCCTTTATACGAAGGAAGGCGACTATTTATGACCAAGGAAGAACTGCTGGAAAAGGCCAGGCTGCTGCCCGCAGCTCCGGGTGTTTATATAATGAAGAGCCGTGCCGGCAAGGTTATTTATGTCGGCAAGTCAAAGGTGCTGAAAAACAGGGTTACCAGCTATTTTGCTCCTCACCAGAACCATTTTGGCAAGACATTGAAGATGGTTGAATCCGTGTTTGATTTTGAGGTTTATTTTACGAAAACAGAGCTGGAGGCTCTGCTGCTGGAGAACCAGTTCATAAAGCAGCATATGCCCCGTTATAATATAAAGCTCAAGGACAGTCTGACCTATCCCTATATAAGGGTAACAGCACAGCAATATCCCAAGCTTGGCTACTGTCATAGGCGGGGAAACGACAGGGACAGGTATTTCGGTCCGTTCTCCTCGGTCGGGGTGGCGCGGAGTATTATTGAAACGGTGCAGAAGACCTTTCTTTTACCCTCCTGTAACCGTGAGTTTCCCCGGGATACCGGAAAAGGCCGACCCTGTCTGAATTATCATATAAAACAATGCATCGCTCCCTGTGTGGGGGGGAATATAACCGAAGCCGAGTATAACGAGCTATGTGAGGAAGCGCTGCATTTTTTGCGGGGCGATTATTCCTCTCTGATTAAGAAGCTGAGCGAAAAAATGAATGAAGCCGCCGAGCAGATGAGGTACGAGCAGGCGGCAAAATACCGTGATCGCATCCAGGCATTGAAAAAAATCGGTGACAAGCAGCAGATAGTAGCCTCCCCCGACACAGAAGCGGACATTTTCGGTATTTATGCGGATGATTTGGGAAGCGCAATGGTAGTTTTCTTTGTGCGGGAGGGAGCGATTGTTGACAGGGAGAGCTTTTTCTTCGGTGCTGATGAGATTATAGACAGCGGCTCGGTAAGTGCCTTTTTACAGCGCTTCTATGAGCTGAGGGAGTTTATACCCAAAAGGGTTTATATTAATTACGCATTAACCAAGGAGGATAAATTGCTTATCACCGAGTGGCTATGCTCGGGCTGCGGTTACAATGTAAAGGTCATAACGCCGCAGAGAGGCGAAATGAAAGCGTTGACGGACAGAGCGGGAGAGAACGCAAAGCAGCTCCTGCTCCACAGAAGAGCGGACGAGGATAAGCACAATGACTTTTTAGCCTCGCTTGCGGGCTTTTTGCAGCTGGAGGTGATGCCTGACAGGATAGAGGCGTATGATATTTCAAACAGCGCCTCCGAGTATATTACCTGCGGAATGGTGGTGCTGGAGAAGGGAAGATTCGCAAAAAGGAAGTATCGCTCATTCAATATTAAGGGTACAGCCGGGCAGGATGATTACGGTGCGCTGCGGGAGGCGTTGAGACGTCGTTTCTCCCGTTCCGGGGATGAGGAGGGCTGGGAGCACCCCGACCTTATACTGATGGACGGGGGAGCAGGGCAGGTGTCGGTCGCCAATGAGGTTCTGGGTGAAAAAGGCTTACAGATTCCGGTTTTCGGAATGGTAAAGGATAAGTACCATAAAACAAGAACATTAACGGACGGTTCCGGAGAGCTTTCTCTGAACAAACGGCAGGACATTTTTGTTTTTATATATAAGATACAGGAGGAGGTTCACCGCTTTTCACTGTCCAGAATGGATCTTTTGCGTCGGAGAGCGGTTAAAAACAGCTCCCTCATAAAAATTAAGGGAGTGGGAGAAGCTAAGGCAAGAGCATTACTGGAGCACTTCGGCACATATGCCAAATTAAAGAAAGCGACTGCGGAGCAGCTCTCGGAGGTTAAGGGAATCAACAAACAGCTTGCCGAGGAAATATATAACCAGTTAAGGAAATAAGGGATATGAGAATAATTACGGGTACGGCAAAGGGTACAAGAATTAATACGCTTGAGGGGGAGGAGACCAGACCTACCGCAGAGCGGGTCAAGGAAGCTGTTTTTTCGGTAATACAGTTTGATTTACAGGACAGGAGCGTGCTGGATTTGTTCGGCGGGAGCGGACAGCTCTCCCTTGAAGCGCTCTCCAGAGGGGCAAGAAATGCGGTTATAGTGGATTCCTCCCGCACCTGCACCGAAATAATAAAGGCAAATGCCGTTAAGACCAAGCTGATGGAAAAATGCCGCATAGTCAGCTCGGACTGGAAGGCGTACCTCAAGGGAGCAGCAGGGAAGGAATCCTTCGGTCTGGTATTTCTTGACCCTCCGTATAAGGCGGGATTCTTAGATGAGGTGCTTAAAAGGCTTTATGCCGCCGCGGTGCTTAGTGAGGATGCGATTATAATATGCGAAAGCGCAGAGGACGGCATTCCGGCTCCTATGGATGGAAAAGAGCAGAAGCTATACCGCTACGGAAGGACCTATATTTCTATTATAAAAGCATAAAAAGGAGAAGCCGATATGAAAACAGCAATTGTTACGGGCAGCTTTGACCCTATAACAATCGGACACTATGATATAATACAGAGAGCGGCTGCTCTGTTCTCCAAGGTGGTTGTAGCGGTTCTGGATAACACCGATAAGCATATGGTTTTTTCTGCAAAACAGCGTTTGGACTCCGTTAAGGAGTGCTTTGACGACTGCGATAACATAACCGTCAAGCCATGGCAGGGGCTGCTTGCGGATCTGGTTATGCAAACCGATAATCCGGTGATAATCAGAGGTGCGAGGAATGCGGGGGACTTTGAATACGAGCGGATGCTGTTTGAGATTAACAGAGAGCTTTCGGGAGCCGAAACGGTCATACTGCCCGCAAAAAAAGAATATGAGTTTATCAGCTCCGGATTTGTCAAGGAGCTAATTAAATATAAAAAGCCGCTGGACGGCTATGTTCCCGCAAGAGCAATCGAGGTATTTACTAAAAAATGAGTAATAGGATACACATAAAGAGCTGTGAGCTGGATTTTATACGGGAGCCACTTGCCGCTCCCTTCGGATTTAAGGGAAGATACCTTACCGAGCTGTGGCAGACTGTGGTAAGAATTAATAGTGAGAATTATAACGCCTGCTGTCCCGCAGTGGAGAGTGTTTTATGGTCGGATGCGGCGGTCTTTGCGGATAATCCGCCCGCTTCCTCAAGCGCAATGATGATGCTGGTAACAAGCAGAGCGTTGAAAATGCTGGAGGGAGCTTCATTTAACCGCCCTGATGAGCTTATTGACGGGCTGACGGAGGAGCTTGCGAAATATGCGGAAGCTGTTTGCGGCAGACCGGTGGCGGAGACTTTTGTTCTCAATTCCCTTGTCGGTATAGATTATGCGCTTTGGTCCTTATACGCAAAGGAAAACTCTATTGCCTCCTTCGACGGTATTATTCCAGATTATGCAAGGAAGGCGCTTTCCTCCCGTCATATGAGCCTGGCGCATATTCCCCTGATAAGCTATGCGGTAACAAAGGAGCAGCTAAGGGAAACGCTAAACAGCGGCACCGCTCTGTTAAAGATAAAAATCGGAAGAGCAATGACGGGAACGCATACTCAAGAAGAGGATATGCGGTCTATGCTGGACTGGGACAAAAAGCGGCTGATCGAGATACATTCTATAGCATCACTCTATAAAACGGAGCTGACTAAGAGCGGTAGAATATTATATTATCTTGACGCCAACGGCAGATACGACAATAAAGAAAGGCTGTGCGAGCTGCTTGAGCATGCCGAAAAAATAGGAGCACTCGACCGGATAGCGTTGCTGGAGGAGCCGTTTGCGCCTGATAATGAAGTCTTTGTGGGCGATTTACCCGTTACAATCAATGCAGACGAGTCGGCACACAGCCTTTTGGATGTAAAGAAGAGGCTCTCGCTCGGATATAAAGCAGTGGCACTAAAACCGATTGCAAAGACAATGTCGGTTTCGTTCAAAATGGCAGCGGCAATTCATGAGGCGGGTGCGCAATGCCTTTGCGCAGATTTAACGGTTAATCCGCTTTTGGTTGAATGGAATAAGCAGTTCGCCGCCAGAACTGCTGCGCTGGAGGGCATGAAGGTCGGCTGCCTTGAGGTGAACGGGCATCAAAATTATGTAAACTGGGAGAGCCTGAAAAAACTGCTCCCGAGCGGACTGCTCTGTCCTCCAGAGAAAAACGGTGTTTTTAGACTGGACGGTTCCTTTTACGATAACAGCGGACTGCTGTTTGAGAAAAACGGATACGACAAATATTTCGAGAATAAAATATAATGAGAGGGATTAACCGATAATGGAAAAAACAGCACTAATTATGAGCGCAGGCTCAAGAAACATGGTTATTAACGACAAGACAATAAAAAGGCTTGAGAAAATCGGGGAGGTTGTTTTAAACGAAGGCGGAACCGATAAGGAAAGCATTAAAAATGCTATCGCAGGGGCTACAATAGCCGTAACGAGCTGGGGAAACATCGAGCTTGATGAGGATATTCTGGCGGTTTGTCCCGAGCTTAAGATAGTCGCTCATGCGGCGGGCAGCGTCAAGCCCATAGTGTCGGAGGCGCTTTGGAAAAAGGGAATAAGGGTTGTAAGCAGCGCTAATGTGTTGAGCTGCGGTGTTTCCGAGACAGCACTCGGTCTTACAATTGCCGCTTCAAAGAACTTTTTTGCACTCAACGACAATCTGCACGCAGGTGGATGGAACGAGGGTAAGGAGAACATAAAAGAGCTGTATGACCTTACGGTGGGAGTGGTCGGCGGCGGCTGGGCGGGAAGACACTACATAAAGCTTATGAGGGCGTTTGATGTGGACATAGTGCTTTACGATCCCTTTGTGAGCGAGAAAAAAGCAGCGGAAATAGGGGTGAAAAAGACCGATTTTGAGCAATTGCTCAAGGAGAGCGATATTATATCAATACACGCACCCTCCATACCCGAGACCCATCATATGTTCAATAAGGATACACTTACCTTAATGAAAAAGGATGCGGTGCTAATAAATACAGCAAGAGGCTCTCTTATTGACGAAGCCGCTCTCTATGAGCATATGAAGGCGGGGAACCTTAAGTACGCCTGCCTTGATGTATTCGAGCCCGAGCCTCCTGCGGCAGACCATCCGCTAAGAAGTATAAAAAACTGTATAATGACCCCACACCTTGCCGGTCAGGCAAATAACGGGCTTAAGAAAATAGGGCAGCATGTCTGTGAGGAAATCGAGCGTATTCTAAGCGGGAAAAAACCGGTTTGCGAGGTTACAAGGGATATGCTTGCCACCATGGCATAAGGTGCTGTTTTAGCTGTATGCTTAATGACAACGAGAGGGGACACCGAATGAAAAAACTGTTATGCTTTCTGTTGATTCTGCTAATTGGGCCCGGTATATTCTCCTGCAAGGCGGCAAGGCTGGAATACTTCGGTATAAGTGAGGCGGAAAGCTCCGAAGGAGAGAGCCTAAGCGACATATCCGACGAAACCCCGGAGGAGAGTCATACATATGAGCCGAGCGATATCACTCCTTGCTTGTGGAAGGTTACGAGTGACGAGGATGAGGGCATAATATGGCTGTTTGGCTCAATTCATGTTGCGGACGAAAGTGCGTATCCGCTACCTCCCGCAGTTATGCGAGCCTTTGATTCGAGCGATTGTCTTGCTGTTGAAATAAACCGTTATGATGATGCTTTTGACGACTTTGATTTTTTCGAATTTATGTCCTATAAGGATGGCAGCAAGATATACGAAAAAATCCCCGCAAAATTATACAGGGATTCTTTTAAATTGCTGGAGAGCTTTTATTCTATCGACAAGCAGCATTTGGATAGCTATCTCCCCATAGCATGGGAGATGATTCTCAACGATATACCGATGTACTTAAGCGGATTGTCTTATGAATACGGAATTGATAACTTCTTTATGGAGCAGGCATATGATGCGGGGAAAACAATCCTTCAGCTTGAGTCCATAGAGAGTCAGTCCGAAATGCTGGTTAGCTTTTCGCATGATTTGCAGATAATGATGCTTGCCGACATTGTTTATACTGATATGCAGCAGGCGGCGGAGTCATTACTCGGTTTATATGAGAAATGGAAAACAGGAGAGCTTAGCGAGCTCTGTTTTTACTCCGACTTAGAAGAAGGAATGTATACGGAATATGAGCTTGTACTGATAGAAGAATACAATGATGCTATGATTACACAACGTAATATAGGTATGTATGAAACCGCCGTCGGTTATATTTCGGATGGACTGGAGGTTTTTTATGTTGTGGGAGCCGCCCACATGCTGGGCGAGGACGGAATTGTACAGCTTCTTATAAATGACGGCTATACCGTTGTGCTTATTGATACGGCGCAGGGATAAAACCGCCGCCGCTTATTTGTTGGTAAATTGTAATAATCCATGTTTTTTGTTCGACAGGATTTAATCCCGGTTTTGTTAAGCATGAATAAACATAAGGAGGCAATAAAACGCTTGGCGTTTGAACAGACATGAGACTAAAAGGTAAGGATATATACTTGGCTGTCTTGGAACGGCAGGATTGTAAAAAGCTCTGGGAAGATTATGAGTATGATTTTGATAATCCGAGCGATATTATTGATATCGGTCATTCGCATGAAAAATCGGATGAGTGGTTTGATGATATTCAGAAAAAGCAGGGCATAAGCAATGTCAGGCTTGGAATTTTCCTTAATGACGGAACTGTAATCGGTGATATTGCATTACAGGATATTGACAGAACAAACAGAGTATGCTCTGTGGGAATGGGGATTTCAAGGATTCAATTTCGTTGCAGGGGATACGGGCAACAAGCTGTAAAGCTGATGCTCTCCTACGGCTTTGATTATCTCGGAATGGAAAGAATCACCGCAAATACACTTGAGATCAATACCGCAGGAAAAAAATCATTGGAAAAATGCGGATTTATATTGGAGGGTACAGAACGGGAAGCCGTATACTTGAACGGCAGAAGGCAAAATCGCTTGAATTATGCCGTTCTAAGGAGTGAATACATATGATACGGCATTACCCGTTGCTGTAAACACTGCTGTTAGCTATTCCACATCCTGCAAGGCATTATAGCCTTCTTCTCCGGTACGCACCTTTATGGCGTTCTGGATTTCATAAACGAATATTTTTCCGTCTCCTATATGTCCGGTATAGAGCACTTTTTTTGCCGTTTCTATAACCGTTCTGACCGGAACCTTGCATACGACAATCTCTGTCTGTATCTTGGGCATAAGGTCGGTTTCCAGCTCAACGCCGCGGTAATACTCCGGCTTTCCTCTCTGAATCCCGCAGCCTAAAACATTTGTTACCGTCATTCCGGTTATACCTATCTCAAACATCGCTTCCTTAAGAGCTTCGAACTTGCTCTGCTTGCATATTATTTCTATCTTTGTTATTTTCAGGTCGGAGGCACTCGGAGTAGTATCTGTTCTAAGCTCAACGGGCACCGCCTCGTTGATATCCGCTACATCCTCTTCCGCCTCGTCGTACATAGGCATGAAATCCGCATACGAGCTGGTTATACCGTGTTCTTCTATATCAAGCCCGACAGTTTCTTCATGTACGGATACACGCAGTCCCATGAACCTTTTGATAAGCAGGAAGGCGGCCGTCATGGTGACGGTAACCCATGCCGCTACCGCAATGACACCGATAAGCTGAGTTATCACCTGCCCGAATCCGCCCCCGTACAAAAGTCCGAGCCCGTTTCCGCCGGTAAGCAAATCCGCATTTGTATACGGATCATAATAAGCAAACATTCCGACAAGCACCGTTCCCAGAGCACCGCACAAGCCGTGGACGCCCACAGCGCCGACTGGGTCGTCTATTTTAAGAACCTTGTCAATAAATTCAATACCGAACACCACCACAAAAGCGGATAAGATACCGATGATCGCCGCCCCAGTTACAGTTACGGTTGCGCAACCTGCGGTTATGGCGACAAGTCCCGCAAGAGAGCCGTTAAGAGTCATGGAGACATCCGGCTTTTTGTATTTTACCCACGTAATTATCATAACGGTTACCGTGGACACGGCGGCGGCTATGTTTGTGGTTACGAAGACCCTTGATACATTGCTTTCCAGTCCTTCAATCGCAAGGGAGGAAGCGGAGTTGAAGCCGAACCAGCCGAACCAGAGTATAAACACGCCTAGTGCTCCAAGGGTAAGGCTATGCCCGGGTATTGCGCGGGATTTTCCGTCCTTACCGTATTTGCCGATACGGGGACCGAGTATTTTTGCTCCGATAAGAGCGGATACGCCGCCGACCATATGTACGGCGGTCGAGCCGGCATAATCGTGGAAGCCGTAGCCTAAAAGACCGGAAAGCATTCCGTCAGCGGTTCCGAGAGTGGAGAGCCAGCCGCCCCCCCAAATCCAGTACCCAGAAACAGGATATACAAACGCACTTAATATAATAGAATAAGCAAGATAGGACTTGAACTTGGTTCTTTCCGCCATAGCACCCGAAACAATGGTTGCCGCCGTTGCGCAGAAAACGGTTTGGAATATTAACGAGGTCCAGTCGCCGCCTGTTCCTGTGACCGGACTTATGCTACCCATGAATCCGTTTATCAGAGAGGTCTCTCCATACATGATTCCAAAGCCTATAAGCCAGTAGACAACAGAGCCCGAGGCGAAGTCCATCAGGTTTTTCATTATGATGTTTCCTGCGTTTTTTGCTCTGGTAAACCCTGTTTCCACCATCGCAAAGCCGGCCTGCATAAAGAAAACAAGCACTGTTCCAAACAGAACCCATAAAGTGTCAATTGCCATTTTTGTTCACTCCAATTCAGATTTTAAATAAAAAACGCGCGCATATTCAAAAAGAGAATATACACGCCGTTGTGCAAAACTAATACAATATAAGGCTATGTAATATAAAAAAAGGGGGCTGCGGATTAAATAATCCACAGCACCCTTGCTGATGTGTGTAAGTATACAACGGAATTTTTATTTTGTCAAGATGTTTCTTTAAAAATGGTGTTTTGGGGTAAAGCAATATAAGGATAGTGAATATTTTTGTGCATTATTTACAATTGACAAACAAATAAATAGAGCGTATAATTAATACATATATAATAAAAATAT
>CAZGJQ010000017.1:0-25742 GCA_964525815.1 uncultured Oscillospiraceae bacterium | reverse complement strand
AAGGACGGATGGTCCACATAAGCGTCCCCCGTTATTATAATAAAATCCAAAATGGGTTCGCCGTGCTCCGACAGCTCTTCCCTTGACATCGGCAAAAAAGACATATGCTGCTCCTGTTATCTTTTTTAGATTATTCTCTTATAAATTATAGCACAAACAGATTTCTTTATCAAAAAAATAATTATAACGGTTGACAAACGCTTTATTTTAATGTATACTCTAAATGATAATAAATGCTATTAAGAGGCTGCGATGGACGAGCGTAATACAAAACAGAAAAAAATAATCCTTCATGCAATAAAGAGCTCACAGAAACATCCCACTGCCGAGGAGGTCTATAAGAGGGTTCTGGAGGACATTCCGAATGTAAGCCTTACCACGGTATACCGAAATCTAAACAGGCTTGCCGAGCAGGGTATTATAAAAAGGCTGTTGATTCCCAACCGTCCTGACCGTTTCGAAAAGAACCCCGATAAGCACTATCATATTTGCTGTGAGATATGCGGACGGTTTGAGGATTTGACCGATATTGAATATGATTTTGAGCTTGACGATGCCGAGTGTAAAAGTACAGGATTCTTAATTAAAAGTCATGAGATTATTTTCAGCGGAATATGTGCCGATTGCAGAAAAATAAAAAAAACAAAATAAAGGAGACGAACAATGAGCTACAAGGTTGAAAATCTTAAGGGAACAAAGACGGAGGCTAATTTATTGGCGGCATTTGCCGGCGAATCGCAGGCAAGAGTTAAGTATGACTATTATGCGAGTGTGGCAAAAAAGGAAGGCTATACCGTTATTTCCGATATTTTTGCCGAGACCTCCGCAAACGAGAAGGAGCACGCAAAAATCTGGTTTAAAATTCTACATGACGGCGGCATACCCACGACCGCTGTTAACCTCAAGGACGCCGCTGCGGGCGAGAACTACGAGTGGACAGATATGTATGCCGGCTTTGCCAAGACCGCAAGAGAAGAGGGCTTTGACAGCATAGCAAATCTGTTTGAATCGGTTGCCAAGATTGAGAAGGAGCACGAGGCAAGATACAGAGCCATTTTAAACCAGCTTGAAACGGACACCGTCTTTATAAGGGACGATGTGGTTGTTTGGCAGTGCATGAATTGCGGACATATCCATGTAGGAAAAAAAGCACCCGAGCTCTGCCCCGTATGCCAGCACCCGCAGGCATTCTTCCAGATAAAAGCGGATAGATATTAAGCAGCGAACAGAACTAATAAAAAAGAGCTTCCCTCGGGACGCTCTTTTCTTTTAAGTATGCTCAAAACATCAAGAAATTAATAAGATTTGTGGTATAATGATTTTGTAAACAGTGCTATATGGACGGTGATAAGCTATGAAGGACTTCGGTATATTGTCCGATGCATTAAACTATATTGAATTAAATATATGCGAATCGATTGTTCAGGAGGAGGTTTCAAGAGCTTGCTATTGTTCATTGTCTCATTTGCAGAAGCTCTTTAGTCATGTTTTCAGAATCAGTATCGGGGAATACATAACAAGGAGACGCATGACACTTGCTGCCCGTGATATGGTCGGGATGAATATCACCGTAACCGCTGCCGCTATGAAATATGGTTATAATTCACCCGAGGTTTTCGCAAGAGCATTCATTAAAATATGGCACATTACGCCTTCAAAGTTCAAAAAAACATGGCAGTTTACCGGAATATTCCCGAGGTTAACATTAAATACGGAAGGAGAGACACATATGTCAAAAAGAAAGTTTGATATTTCCGAGCTCTATGATTACTTGAAATCAAGGAAAGGAAAATACGTTGTCTGCTTCGATGCCGTACACTTGAAGTACATAAATGACACATTTGGCTCATCGGCAGGAGACAAGGTTATTTTGGAGTGCTTAAAAAGAATGGATACGGCTTGTGATGATAATATGCTGTTGTTCAGAATAGGCGGAGACGAATTTGTGATAGTTACCGACTATACCGAAAAAGAACAGGTTAAAATGCTCGTTGACGGCATTCTTAAGCAAAACGATACCAGTATTACCATTGACGGAAACAAAATCCCGGTTTCAATGCGTGCAGGAGCTATAAGAATCGGAAGCGACACATTGCGTTACGGAGAGCTCTTCGAAAAGCTACAGCAAGCACCGAGAGTTAAGAACGAAGTAATTAATGAATTAAGCTTTGCGGAATAAAATACGCCAAAATTGTTATTTTTATATTGACATTATCAATATTATGCAATATAATGTTTTTGAATACGGGGCGGCACCCATAACAAAAAACAGCTATTCAATTGCATAGCAAACAATCGAAAACAAGGGGGACGAAACCCATAGAAAAAAACATTATTGTTATCGATGAACAAGGTAATAAATATGAAATGACCTACCCAAAGCGGGCTAAAGGTCTTGTTAAGAACGGCAGGGCACGCTTTGTGAACGAGAAAACAATTTGCCTTGCGTGTCCGCCAAATAAAATTTTGGAGGATAATAAATTGAACAATGAAGTGATTTCGTCACAAGAACAAGAAGGTAAATCAATTCTTACATTTGAATATGTTTTAGAACAAATCGAAAAGATAGCCAATCAAACCTCATCCTTAAGAAATGCAATTCCCGAAATAAGCTCGTTATCTATAAATTCGGATGATTTGGGTGTAATTGAAACTCAAACCAAAGCAATCACGGACATTGTCCGTTGTTGTGAAACCACCAATCAGCAGCTTCTTAAGGTCTATGAGAAGATGTATGACGATTTGAAACCGAACAAACACAGCAGCATTTCCAAATTCAATGATTTGAAACAAAGCCTTATGAGGTCGAACTTCATACAAGATGAGTATTCGCCTCAAGCTATCGAAATGCTCAAGAATTGCGCACAACAAATTTTTGACAAATAGTAACCAAAAAAACACAAGAATCCGCTTGAAGCGGATTCTTGTGTTTTTTCACCAAATCCTTCAACAGCAGCTATATATAATCGGATATTGAAAGGATTCGTGCTGTATGTTCTGAGGCATTAGTGCTTCAAGCTATTTATATACCATACAATGCCCTACAAGCCTTGTACATCATATACACATCCGCTTTTGCTGACAGCTCTACGGGTGAATGCATGGACAGCAAGGGTACGCCTATGTCTATAACATCAATATTCATAAGAGCTATCTCGGTGGATACCGTACCCGCTCCGCCCTGGTCAACCTTACCGTATTCTCCGGTCTGCCATACGACATCGTTTCTGTCAAGAAGATTAGTTACCCTTGACACAAGCTCGGCGGAGGCATCGGACGAACCGCTTTTTCCTCTCGAACCGGTATACTTGGTTATTACTACTCCGCTGTTAAGGTATGCGGAGTTGCTCTTCTCATATACATCCGCAAAGCTCGGATCATACGCAGCTCCGACATCGGCGGAAAAACAAACCGAATTTAAGCAGCACTCTCTTTTACGGACATTCTGCATATCACAGAGTTCCTCTAAAAAATCGGAAAAGGATGCGGAACGCAGACCGGTAACCCCCTCCGAGCCTATTTCCTCCTTGTCTGCGAACACGGTGATTGCGGTCTTGTCCGGCTGCTCGGTCTCGCAGATTGCACACAATGCCGGGTAAGCGCATGCCCTGTCGTCCTGACCGTAAGCGGCAATAAGGCTGCGGTCGAGCCCTGTCTCCCGTGATTTTTGTGCGGGAACCGCAGAAAGCTCGGCTGTTATAAGGTCCCCCTCGGTTATCCCGTACTTTTCATAAAGCAGAGCAAGGACAAACAGCTTAACCCCTTCGTCGCTGTCATACGGAACAGAGCCGGCAATAAGGTTCAGACCCTCTCCGGTAATACCCTCGGACATCTTCTTTTCCATCTGTTCTTTTCCGATATGCGGCATCAGGTCGCTAATATAGAATACCGGGTCGGTTTCCTCTTCGCCGATGCAAATATCAATACACTCCCCATTTTTTGTATAAATAACTCCGTGTAATGCCAGCGGAAGCGCTGTCCATTGATATTTTTTTATTCCGCCGTAATAATGCGTCTTGAAATAAGCGATTGAGCTGCTTTCATACAACGGAACCTGCTTTAAATCGAGTCGGGGCGAATCGGTATGCGCAACAACTATGGAGCAGCCCTCCTCCATCCCCTTTTTACCTAAAACCGCAAAATATACGCTCTTGCTGCGGTTTACAAAATATATTTTATCTCCTGCGGTATACTTTTTGCCTCTTTCATAAGGCGCAAAGCCCCGTTTCTCCGCATATTCAACGGCGAATCGTACAGCCTCCCTCTCGGTCTTTACAGCATCAATAAAGGTTCTGTAGCCTTCCGAATACTTAAGTATTTCATCGGTGAGCCCGGGGAAACGGGTATAAACATTGTCCCGCTTGTAGAGGAGCTTTTTTGCTTGTTCAAAGCCTATTTTTGTACTCATATCTGCGCCTTCCTTTTATAAACACTAATCACTAAAATATAACTCTGTATATATATCTCTGACCTTGTTCACCTTAACAACATAGCCTCTGGTCTGACCAATCGGTATATATTTCAGGGTTTTGCCGTCCTCCGAGTATCTTGTATCCGCAAGCCAGTTTGTGACATTACCGTGTCCCGCATTATATCCGGCTATTGCGGTATCCCAGCTCTCGAAGCGTCTGTAAAGGTAGGAAAGGTAATATACCCCGAGTCTTATGTTTATCTCGGGGTTATATATATCCTCCGACCCGTAATTCTCACCTATATGTCCCGTTAACCACGTGAAGGTGTCCGGCATAATCTGCATAAGCCCCATGGCTCCCGCCGATGAGTAAGCCTCCTCGTTAAAATGACTTTCGGAATAAATAACAGCATAAATCAGATCTTTGGGAACCTCATACTCGTCAGAATATTTTACCACATATTCCTCGTATCTAATCGGATACAGGCTTTTTTTAATTTCTTTAGACAGTAGAATGCCGCTTATTATAATTATCGGCAACAGAATGAAAATAATCAGAGCTATGCGTTTACCTATTTTCCTCACTTCACTACTCTCCTCAACACTTCGCCCAAGACCTCTTCGGTTCTTTGCTTTAAGTAGCCAAAATCCTCGTTATTAATAATTATATAATCGCAGTTTCGTTCAAGAAAGCTATTATCCTTCTGCTTAGATAGCCTTATTCTTGCCTGCTCTTCGGTTATACTGTCCCTTATACGGAGGCGATTTATGCAGTGATTATCCGAGGCGACAACACAAATGGTAATCTCGCATTTTTTATCAAACCCGCTCTCGAACAAGAGCGGAGCCTGCACCACCACAAGCCCTTCCCTGCTGTGAGCTTCCACTCTTCCCGCCTGCTCGATTACTCCTTTTATAATATGCTTAT
Organism: uncultured Oscillospiraceae bacterium; assembly: GCA_964525815.1. Classification (GTDB taxonomy): domain Bacteria; phylum Bacillota; class Clostridia; order Oscillospirales; family CAG-382; genus UBA1049. The sequence goes on along the minus strand of CAZGJQ010000017.1, from coordinate 20,403 downwards.
GCGTTATTTCGTTAAGCCTTGAGAGCAGCCTGTCATCCCCGAAAACAAGCTGCGCAAGCCGCTTGCGGTCAAGGTTTCCGCTCGCATCCAAAATATGCTCGCCAAAGAAGCCCGCAAGCGCACCCAGCAGCTCGCTGCCCCTTTGGGTCAAGCGCCTGTATACCGAATCCGTGTCTATTACCGCTATTCCCATATCCGCAATTATCCTGCCGCATTCGCTTTTTCCGCTCCCGCTCCTGCCGCAGAGCCCTATTAACCTCACAGCCTTATCAACCTCTCTATTTCGCTCCTTGCGACCGCTCCCTGTCTTAGAATTTTTGGTTCTCCGACAAGCGAAACAATGGTGGACTCCAATCCGAACTCCGTTTTTCCCGCATCCATTATAACATCAACCCTGCCGAACAGCTCGGATATAACCTCGTCCCCGTTCTTTGCGCTTATTTTTCCGGAGATGTTTGCGGACGTTGCCGCTATCGGACAATCCGCCTCGGCTGACAGGAGCGTGAACACCTTGTTGCTCGGGAAACGGAGTCCCACAGTGTCTCCGTCAGCCGTTACGATATCCGGAACACACTCCCTTTTTTTTACTATAACCGTTAGAGGACCGGGAGTGAAGGCGTTTATCAGTTTAACCGCATCCTTACTTAGAAAAGCGATTTTTTCTGCCTGTGCAAGGGAATTTATATGACAGAGCAGCGGCTTGCTTGCCGGTCTTTCCTTTGCGTAATATATTTCACGCACAGCTCTGCTGTTAAATGCGTTTGCGCCCACACCGTAAACGGTTTCTGTAGGAAAGGCTACAACTCCCCCGCTTTTTATCACATCTGCACATTTTTTTATGATACTAAAATCCGGACTGCTCTCGTCCAGCCTATAAACAACGGTGTTTTTCAATCTGATTTCCTTTCTTATGCTTAATAATATATCATATTGTATCATAATAATTTCCATTTTTCTATACTGTTTTTTCAGAGCGTAATTACTGTTGGGAAAATAAGTGTTGAAAAAAAATATGTGGGGTGATATAATATAATTTAGCAAATTATTTATCGGAGAAACGAATTACTATGCCTATAAAAATACCGCAGTCGCTTCCCGCGACCGAAATACTGATTAATGAGAATATATTTGTAATGGACGAGTCCCGTGCGATGACGCAGGACATTCGTCCCTTGAAAATTGCCCTGCTTAATCTTATGCCCACAAAAATAATTACAGAAACACAGTTTCTTCGGTTATTGTCCAACACACCGCTTCAGCTGGACATTACTCTGTTAAGCACTGCGTCCCATAAGCCAAAAAACACCCCCGCCGAGCATCTTTCTTCCTTTTACAAGACCTTTGAGGATGTAAAAAAAGAAAAGTTCGACGGTCTTATTATAACCGGCGCACCCGTAGAGTATCTTCCCTACGAAAGCGTGGATTATTGGGACGAGCTTTGCGGCATAATAGACTGGAGTAAGCACAATGTTTACTCTACCATGTATATATGCTGGGGTGCTTATGCGGGACTGTATTATAATTATAATATCCCCAAGCATCCGCTTGACAAAAAGCTTTTCGGCGTTTTTGAGCATAATACGCTTATACCCTCCAACCCGCTGGTGCGGGGCTTCAACGAGGTGTTTGACGCACCGCATTCAAGATACTCCTATATACGCAAGGAGGATATTTTTACGCAGGACAACCTGCTGCTTTTGGCGGATTCGGAAAAAGCGGGCGTGTTCCTTACGGCTACAAAGGACGGGCGGGAGGTCTATGTTACCGGTCATGCCGAATATGACCATGACACGCTGAAAACCGAGTACCTCAGAGATTTGGAAAAGGGACTCCCGATTGATATACCTCATAAATACTTCCCGAATGACGACCCCAAAAACACTCCTAAAAACACCTGGAGAGCGCATGCACATCTGTTGTTCAGCAACTGGCTGAATTACTTTGTTTATCAGAACACTCCATACAATATTGAGGAAATTCTTTAGATACAGACAAACAAGAGCCATTCTGCCGGCGCAAATGGCAAGCACGCTTATTATAACGTCGCCGGAGAAACGGATTAAGTACAGTTATGCAGATTCCCCGTCGCTATCTTTTTTCTCTAAATCAGGATATGAATGTCTATGACTTTGATGCGGTTATTGTCGGTAGCGGTATTGCCGGACTATATTCGGCACTGCATATAGATTCCTCTCTGCAGTGCGCCGTAATAACCAAAGCGAATATTAACGAAAGCAACTCCTATCTCGCACAGGGCGGTATTGCCGCAGTTATGACCTCCGAGGATAATTATATAATGCATATCGACGACACCCTGAAAGCGGGTGCGGGGATATGCGATCCGGAAGCGGTTAAGGTTCTGGTCGAGGAGGGTCCGGAAAACATCAAAACCCTTATAGATATGAAGATACCGTTTGACGTAAACCCGGAGGGCGATTTGCAGATAACCCGGGAGGGCGGACACAGGATACGCAGGATTCTGCATTGCGGCGGTGATGCGACCGGAAAGGAAACCACAATCCAGCTCAGCAAGCTTGCCATGAAAAGGGATAACCTTCATTTTTTCTTCGAGACCTTTTTTATCGACGTTCTTACAGACGACAAGGGTGTCTGCGGTGTTATCGTCCGCGCGGGTGAGGATTACCGTGTGCTCAGAACACGAAATGTTATTATCGCCACAGGCGGCTTAGGTCAGATATATAAATATACAACAAACCCGCTGGGAGCGGTAGGAGACGGCATAGCCGCCGCTTATCGTGCAGGAGCCGAGCTGATTGACATGGAGATGATACAGTTTCATCCGACTGCTTTAATATCGGACGGCAAGGCATCCCGGCTGTTCCTGATTTCGGAGGCGGTAAGAGGAGAAGGAGCGATTCTGCGCAACGGCAAGGGAGAAGCCTTTATGCAGGGAAAGCATGAGATGTCAGACCTTGCCCCCCGTGATATTGTAACCCGATTTATACTTGACGAGCTGAAAAAGACAGGTGATACCAATGTATTCCTTGATGTTTCGTCTATGACTACCGAGTTTTTCAGCGAGCGGTTCCCTACAATTTATAACGAATGCAGGAACAGAGGAATCAATCTGACCGAGGATATGATTCCCGTTCGTCCCGCACAGCATTATCTGATGGGCGGTGTTAAGACAGACCTTGACGGAAAGACCAACATTAGAGGACTATTCTGCTGCGGTGAAGCGGCAAGAACGGGCATACACGGAGCAAACAGGCTTGCTTCCAACTCTCTTCTCGAGTGCCTTGTTTTCGGTCGGCGCTGTGCACACTATATAAACGAAAAAATGGACACCTTTTATTGCGAGAGCAAAAAAATGGCTGTCCGAAGCGATTTATATGAGAAAAAACACGACACCTCCTTCTATTCGTCCGCCGAGAAAAAAGTCAAGCAGATTATGTCCGATTATGCCGGAGCAATCAGACGCAGCAAAGGTCTGCTTACCGCAAAACGGGAGCTGGACGAGCTTACAGAGGAGCTGAAGCATGCCTGCTTGACTCAGCCCTATGAGTTTAAGGTTTATAATATGCTTGAGGTGTCCCGTATACTTGTGGAAAGCGCAATTAATCGCAAGGAAAGCATAGGCGCACACTACATCGAGGATTGATTTTTCAGGAGGGTTATTATGATTGCCGGATTTGATGATATTATAGTCATGGCACTAAAGGAGGATGCTCCTTTCGGAGACGTTACCACAATGGGAACGGTTCCCGAAGACGCAACTGCCTTCGGGCAGTTCATCGCCAAGGACAACGGAGTACTGTGCGGAATAGACATTGCACGGCGCACCTTCGAGCTGGTGGGCGGTGATTTTGAGCTGATTACGCACCTCTCGGACGGCGAAGGTGTAAAAAACGGTGATGTTATTGCAAAAATCAGCGGTAATGCGCGCACAATTCTTACCGGAGAACGTATCGCTCTAAACCTGATGCAAAGAGCGAGCGGTATCGCAACCGTTACCGCCGAGGCTGTGAAAGCGGTAGCGGGTACGAAGGCTAAAATTGCGGACACAAGAAAAACCATGCCCGGATTGCGTCTGCTGGATAAATATGCGGTTCGTATCGGGGGCGGAGTAAACCATCGCTTTAACCTGAGCGACGGGATTCTCATAAAGGATAACCATATTTCCGCTTCCGGCTCTATAACCAGAGCCATACAGAGCGCCAAAAAAAGCTGCCCTCATACATTAAAAATCGAGGTTGAGGTGGAGAGCTTTGCCCAGCTTGAGGAGGCGCTGTCAGCGGGAGCCGATATTATTATGCTGGACAATATGTCCGTGGAGGATATGGCAAGAGCGGTACAAATCGTTAACGGCAGAGCTATGACAGAGGCGAGCGGAAATATGGGCGAGCGTGATTTGGCAGCCGTAGCCTCCTCCGGAGTTGACCTTATTTCCATCGGCGCGCTTACCCATTCGGTCAAGGCGCTTGATATAAGTCTTAAGTTTAAAATAATATAAAGGAAAAGAGGAAAAATGAAAAAATTCAAGCTTACAAAGAGCCTTGCCCTGCTAACGGTAACGGCAATGCTGTTCGGCTTAATACTCCTCCCCGTATCGGCAGAGGAAAATATGATAGCCGACCTGCTTCCCAGCAAGGATGTATCAAAGGGAAACCTTACTCTCCAAGGCTGCACAATGGTTGAGAACGAGGACGGCTCCGTAACCTTTACGCTTACCAGCCCCAACGCTTCGTTTAAAATGGTTTTTGCCGAGAACTTCTATAAAGAAGGCGCAAGCGGCGGCTCAATCTATAACGATATGCCTATTGACCTTTCCGAGCCCGCATATGTGGTTTACGATTACGGCTCCGCGGACGGGGTTGCCTTAAGCGGTACCATAGCACACTATACCCGTAAGGATAAGGCTCCAAACAGCACGCTTGCCGACCTTTACCTTGTAAGCATGGAGGGAACCGATTATGCACAGTACAGCAAGGCAAAGGGAGACGGCTACGGCATCTGGGACTGGGGAACATATGTTACTTCGGACAGCAAAAAGATTTTTGATGACAATATACACCGTTTCTGCGATTTGGAGAGCAATCTCAGCGGAACCGTGGGTGCTTCCATAACCTTTTATGCGTTTTATGTAAGCAGCACCGATCAAATCGAAGGGTTGGGCTCGGTAAGACCTACCCTCAACACCGACGAATCCGAAGCCGAGAGCGAGGATGAGGACGAATCCGAGCAGGACGAAAGCGAAGAGGACGAGGACGAGTCGGAGGATGAATCCGAGGAGGACGAGGATAACTCGGAGGAAGCGGATGAATCAGATACCGAATCAGAAGATGAAGGTGCTAAAAGTGCGGACGCACAGTCGGAAACGGATGAAAGTGACGGAACCAAGCCGATAATCTATATATTGATTATTGCAGGCGCATTGATTGTTATCGGCGCTATCGCTTATCTGTTTATCAGGAAGAAAAAATAAGGACTGTATTCAATAATACTGCTTCTTGTGATTAGTATAAACCATAAAACGCTCCCTTGTCGGGAGCGTTTCTTGGCTTATATATTATCCGTTTCCTTACATTGCGGGCAATATCCGTATATATCCAGCCTGTGGCCGGATATGCTGTAATCGGTTTTTTCTTCTAAGGTCTTTTCATAGCTCTTTAGAGGACAGCCGGAGATGGGTAGTATTTTTTTACAGCGCAAACAAACAAGATAATGTCTGTGCATTGCCTTAAAGTATTCAAAAAACGTCTTCTCTTCGCCCAAAAACCGCAGTTTTTTTATAAGCATGCACTCGGACATGGTTTCCATCGTGCGGTACACGGTTGAAAGGTTTACGGGAATGTGCTGCTTCTTCAGCTCAAGATAAACATCCTCCGCTGTAACGGGCAGCTCGCTTATGCGGATTATATCAAGTATTGCTTTTCGCTGCTTTGTATTACGCAGTCCGCTTCTTTTTATCAAAACGTCCGTATCACTCATATTTATGACTTTTCCTTTCAGTAGTGAGGTCTTGAGGATTTATTCATCAAGCCTGTGCCTCCTTACTTACCCTTTTTTTGCTCTTTATGACGGATACTGCCGCAAAAACCGAGAAAAACGCAATTACCGAAACGGTTACTATCGTCGCACCGGAGGCTATATTATAATTATATGAAATCCACAGCCCCGTAACCGAATAGAGCACTCCGAGTAAAATCGAAAAAATAATTCGGGTTTTCAGCCTTGCCGTAAACAAGGATGCGGTAGCTGCAGGAGCGGTGAGCAGGGACAGCAGCAATATAATACCCGCAACCCTTATTAATATCACAACAGACAATGCGACAAGGATAAGCAAAAGATAATCGAAAAGAGCTGTGTTTACTCCGGATGCACCTGCATACTCCTCGTCGAATAGAAATGACTTCCAATAGGCGAAAAACGCCGCAATCACCGCAATCACCACAGCTCCGAGAACAATAATCAACCTGATATCCGTTTTGGTAACCGATAGGATATTGCCGAACAGGTATGAGCTTATATCGAGTGCGTAACCCTTCTTCATTCCTATGAAGAAAATACCGCATGCCATACCAAAGGACCACAGCAGTCCTATTATAACATCGGAGCGGACAGCCTGCCTTCTTTTTGTGAACCCGATTCCGAGTGCGGACAAAACCGAGAACACAAATGCGCCGATCACAGGTTCAAATCCCAAAAGATAGCCCAAGCCCACTCCGCCGAAAGAGATGTGCGCAATACCACCGCTCATCATGACCAGCTTTTTTTCTATTATTATTACTCCGATAATGCCGCAGACAACGCTGGAAAATACGCAGGCAATCAACGCATTCTGCATAAACTGATAGTTTTGTATTGCGTTCAGCATTATTTACTTATCCCTTCTATTGACTATTTGTGGTCATGCTCCTTTAACACCCTGTGAGGAACTCCGTGAGCGATTAAATCCACCGGACAACCGTAAAGGCTGCTGACAATGTTGCTGTTAAGCTCGGGCTCACCGTGATAAATCAAGGTTCTGTTTAAGCAGGCTAAACTGCTGATCCTGGAGGATATGGCCATTAAATCATGGGTTACCAACAATATTGTGATGCGTTTATTCAGCTCCTCCAGCAGAGAAAAAATCTGGTCTCCGGATGCCGCATCCACATTGGCCGTAGGCTCGTCCAGCAGCAGCAGCTTAGGCTCGGTCACCAAAGCACGAGCAATAAGCATTTTCTGAAACTGTCCGCCCGAGAGCTCCGACACCCTTCGGTCGGACAAACCGGACAGCCCTATTCTGTCAATTATATCTCTGACTGCTTCAATATCCTCGGCGGAGTACCTGAAAAACGGTACGGGAGACGGCTTCAAGCGCCCCGATAAAATAACCTCGAACAATGTAATCGGGAACCCCCTGTCCACCGAAGAAACCTGAGGTACATATCCGGCTAAGCTCCTGTTTTTCTTGGGCGGCTTCCCAAACAGAAGAACCTCACCGGAAGAAGGCGGATGCAGACCGAGAATGGACTTGAGCAGAGTGGACTTACCGCCTCCGTTAGGTCCGATAATGCCGAGAAACTCCCCCGGCTTGACCTTAAGACAAATCTTGCTCAACGCCGGTATGCTCCCGTAATCAACCTCGAGGTTATTTATTTCTATCGCAAAGCTCTCGGTTGTTTCCACTATTTTATTGCCTCTGCAATTTGCTCCGCAATATACTTGAAATTGCTTATATAATCCTCGGAGAGCGGGTCCAGCGTCACTACCCTACCCCCTACCTCATCCGCAAATACGGTGGGCTGTGTGGCTCCGCTCTCCGGCTGAGTAAACAGCACCTTAATATCCTTTTCACGGGCAAAGTCTATCATATCCTGCAAATCCTGAGGGGACGCTTCCTTGCCTTCTTCCTCAAGCGAATACATTGTCAACCCGTAATCGTCCGCAAAATAACCGAAAGCGGGATGATAAACGAGGAAAACCCCGTCATCTACGGAAGCAAACAGCTGCTCCGCATACTCATCTGCTTCTCTCAGGGAGCCTACATACTCAGCCGCATTCTCCGAATAGGCTTGTTTATTCTCCGGGTCAAGTATGCCCAGCTCCTCCGCTATGGTCTCCACCATAATTATAGCTCTTTTTACCGAGAGCCAGCTATGCGGGTCTCTGCTGTCACCCTCAAAAAATCTATACTCGTAGACCTCCGCCGCTTTTTCCTCCAGCCTTACAACAACCGTGCCTTCAAGCTCCGGAAGAATCTTTGCCTGCTCGGCGGGTACTCCTATCGTAAAATAAATATCAGCCTCCGCAAACTGCTCAAGCTGCCTTGCAGTCGGCTCATAATTCTCGGGGCTGCCGCCGGCAGGCACGATTGCGATTATGTCAACCAAATCCCCGCCGACCGCTTGTACAAAAGCCTTCTGCGGCAAAATAGTAACCGCAACGGTAAGTCTGCTCTCGTCCTTATCCTGTGTGCTCTGTTTATCACAGCCGGAAAACGGCAAAGCAATAAACATAATAGCAAATAGCATTGCTAATTTTCTCATAAGTATGCCTCCTTATTGCAAATAATTCGCATGTGCATTTTAGCATATATTACCTTTATTGTCAATATATTCAAATAAAAAAGAAGGCGCACCGATACAACGGTGCGCCCTTAGAAGCGAACATGCTATTTAATTGAACTCGCTTATAGTATCGTTCAAATCGGACTGTATTTTGTCTTTTATTGACTCATATCTCGATACAAAGGTATTTGCATCGCTAAAGGCAATGGAGTTCATAAAGCTGGAAATACTGTTTGTGTCATATATATTGGCTCCGCCCCATCCGAACACAACACCAAGCTCATATACCCTGTTACCGAAGATTAAATCCAGCATTGCCTCCGATTCGTCATCCTGAACCTTCCTCTTTTTGAGCATAACCTGATAATAGCTGTCCTTCACGGTATCGGTGGACGCCTGTGTTATCGCATCCAATATTATTGACGCTTGCTCATAATCGGGATTCGTAGTGGGGATAGCCGCAGAGGTTGCGTATATTGTGGATACCAGCGACTTATACTCAGGCTGCGACTTGTCGTACTTGGGAATGGGAAGAATACCGAAGTTACATTCATATTCACCCAGCTCCGGAATATCCGCAATAGACATTGCTCTGAACAAGGCTCTTTTACTTGCAACCGCTTCGGTTGCCGCCTGCCATACGGTTTTTCCCGCCGAGGCTACATCGTTTTGGAAGCTCTCGATATGTCCCGCTGCCTGCTTGTCGCTTACAAGGTCATATATTTTGTTAAAAACATCAATCCCACGGGTGGAATTAACCGTAATGAACGGAAGGTCGTTTGCATCCTTCTGGGTCAGTCCCTCTCCGGAGGCTATAAACATAGAGGTGGCAAAGTTTGTGTTCACAAGGAAGCCGTATGTATCGGTATAGGTCATACCTGTCTGTCCGTCGGAATCAGCGGTTACCTTCCTTGCCATTTCCCTAAGCTTATCCAGCGTCCATTCGCCGCTCTCCACCAGAGCATATGGATCCTCAAGGTCATTCTCTTCAATCATATCCTTATTAAACACCAGAGCGTGTGTACAGGCAAGACTGAGAATACTGAAGTCACCGGTCAAGAAATAATTCTTGTGATTAATGGATAATCCGTTCACAGCACCCTGATCCCAGTAATCCTCCTCCATATGGATGTATTCCATATCATTCAGCAGGTAAAAATAACCCTCGAGGGAAAGGGAGGCTGCTTGCGGTATATATGGCATCACAATATGATACAGATTTGTTCCGCCCATATGATTGTTGCGGATATTATCAGCCATTTCCGCACCTGTGGAGGTGCGTATCTCCTTGATTACTACATCAAACCTTTCCTCGACAAGAGCGTTTCTGTCCTCAACAGCAGTGTTTATGATTTCCGGGGAGGTCTCATGAGCCATAATCTCTACCGACTGATAAAGGCTCATATAATCTCCTTCAACCAATATGACGATTTCATCACCGTCATATTTCTCCTCCGGCAGGTTGCCGAACAATACGGTCTCGGAGGTGTCTCCCGTGGAGACCTCCGACTCCTCTCCCCCGTTTGTACAGGCAGCGACAGAAGTGCATAAAATAGCTAATGAGAGCAAAAAAAGCATGGTTCGGCAAGCCTTTTTCATGTTTATAACCTTTCCTTTCGATAATAAACAGAGTTGTGCGGCGCCAAGGAGAACAAGCGTTATGGTCTCTTAGGTAAGCACAAAACCGTGGGATAAGGAGCTTATTTTGTTCCTTATGTTAATAAAAAAATTATAGCATAGGGTAAAAAGTATGTCAAGCCAATCTTTTTAATAGTAAAAATATATGTAGCTTCATTTTTATATGTTATATGTTGACATTTTTCATCAATGTGTGTTATACTGTCACAAATTAAAGAAGAAAAGAGGGGGAATTTTGTGAAATTAAACAAAAAAAGCATGGTGGCTCTTCTTACGTTGCTCGCCTTGCTGGTATCATTCAGTGCCTGCGGCAACCCGGATTTAAAGCTTGCAACGGACGGAGAAACCGAATATGTAATCGTTCGTCCCGAGCAGTCATCGACAACAATAAACTCGGCGGCAATAAAGCTTAAAAACGCTATTAATAAAGCGACGGGTGCGGACATTTCGGTTATTTCCGACACAGAGGACCGGGAGAGCTCGGACGGACCGGAAATTTTGATAGGAAAAACAAACCGTACGCTAAACAACGACAACGGTCCGCTCAAGGAGAAGGAGTTTTCTATCTTTGTTGACGGCAGCCGTCTTGTATTTATGGGCGGCTCGGATGAAAGCGTGCTTGACGCAGTTTTATTCTTCATTGACAACCACTTGGAAGAAGAAACGGAAAAGCTTCGGCTAAAAGGCGATTTTACGCACGATTATCGTCATGATTATCCGATTAATGCACTAAATCTCGGTACAAACAGCATCGGAATGTATTCGGTGGTAATACCCGAAGAAGCAACCGCTTATGAGATTTATACAGCCGAATTCCTTATCAATCATATTTATCAGACCGTAGGTTATAGGCTTGAGCTCGTTGAGGATAGCGAAGAGGAAAGCGATTATGAAATCCTGATAGGAGCCACTAACCGTAGCGCATCCGTTCAGGCAGGCGAGGTTTCACTCGGAGAGACCGAATACATATTCGGTATGGTTGACAAAAAGCTGGTAATTGCGGGCGACGGATATTTGGTTGCGGGCGGTGCCGGTGAGCTTATAAACAAGCACATTGTCGTCCAATCGGAGGGAGCCGATATTAACTTGGAAATAGGCTCGGAGCTACAGCCCAAGGAGCTTGTGTTTGAGGAAGCAAAAAGCGTTATTCTTATGATAGGCGACGGTATGGGCTTTAATCAAGTCAAAATAACCGAGCTGGACGGCTTGGGACAATTCAGCGCTTCGTTTCTGCCTAACAAAGGTAGCATGACCACCGTGAACGTTTTTGGCGGGGTTACGGACAGCGCAGCCGCAGGAACGGCTCTTGCCACCGGCTACAAGACCGCAAACAGCCGTCTCGGACTGGACAAGGATGAGAATGTTGTGGAGAATGTACGGGAGCTTGCGGAGCGCAAGGGCGGTATGACCGGCGTAATTACGACCGACTACATACACGGCGCAACCCCAGGCGCATTCCTTGTTCATCACAGAGACAGAGCCAATTCCACTGTCATTAAGGAGCAAATAGAAGAGCTTAATGTAGATTATTTAGGCGGTTATGTCGGGAATAATCTTTTAAAGAGCACAAAGGAATGTCTTGCTTTGTTATCTGAGGGAGATTTCTTCTTTTTGATGATAGAGGAGAGCGAAATCGATCCTGCCGGACATGCAAACAATCACGACTGGGTTATTCGATCGGTTAAACGCTTTGACGAATCCATCATTTATGCTATGGTCTTTACGGTAATTAATCCGGAGACGGTTCTTATTGTAACCGCCGATCACGAGACAGGAGGCCTGACCGAACGAGATAACGGCTCCTTCGAGTTTACAACAGGCGGACATTCAAGTGCTCCGGTACCGGTTTACGCAATCGGTAAGGGTACCGAGATGTTCGATGATACAGAGGTTGACAACACCGACGTTGCAAAGTTTATCGCATCCGTTTACGGAGAAACCAATTTCGGTCAGGAATAAACAAAAAAATCATCCTCCGGCTTTTTGACAAGCCGGAGGTCTTTTTTATGCAAGCTAAAAAAACACTATGCAAAAATATATAAATATGGTATAATATACATGCAAATTGAGTTTTAATTAACGCTTAACCTTTTTGCGTTATATATTTTGTGATATAATATATAATATCTTATATTGACCGACTATATCCTAATCTAAGTTAAAGGAATTATCCGTACATGTATGAGAAAATACTGACAAACCTATCCATCGATTTTGTTTTAAAGCTATTCGGTACGCTGGACAGCAACATCGACAATATTGAAAACGCCTTCTCGGTAACCATATCCAATCGGGAGGGCTCGATAAACATTCATGGTGAAAATGCGGGTAATGTCAACATGGCGGCTACCGCAATCGAGCAGCTTGAGCGTATCTCCGCGCTTTCCGAGAGTATCGACGAGAACAGTATTAACTATGTTATCTCTATGATAAAGGAGGAAAAGCAGAACGAGCTCTCCGCAATATACAACGACTGTATCTGTCTTACCAGCAAGGGGAAGCCCATCAAGGCAAAAACCGTGGGACAGCAGCGTTATGTGGATTCCATAAAGAAGAACACCATTGTGTTCGGCGTGGGACCTGCAGGCACGGGTAAGACCTTCCTTGCCGTGGCAATGGCGGTAAACGCACTCAAGCAAAAGCAGGTATCCCGAATAATACTGACTCGTCCTGCAGTCGAAGCGGGGGAAAAGCTAGGCTTTTTACCCGGAGATCTGCAAAGTAAAATAGACCCTTACCTACGTCCGCTCTATGATGCGTTGGGGGAAATGCTGGGCTCGGAGAGCTTCTTAAAGCATCTTGAAAAATCAACCATAGAAATAGCGCCCCTCGCCTACATGAGAGGAAGAACGCTGGACGACGCTTTTATTATATTGGACGAGGCACAGAACACAACCCCCGAGCAGATGAAGATGTTTCTTACCCGTTTGGGCAACAACTCCAAAGCGATAGTAACGGGGGATATTACGCAGGTTGATTTACCGTATATTAAAAAAAGCGGATTGATTGAGGCGATTGATATCCTGCAAAACATCTCGGGAATAGATATTTTTCATTTTACTCATAAGGATGTTGTTCGCCATCCGTTAGTTCAGAAAATAATCCTCGCTTACGAAAAGAAGCAGACTTCCGGTCAAGCTTCACCAAAGCGCTTTCACCGAAGCAGGCATAGCTGAATTATGACAAAAGTGTATTATGAGAACCTGACGGACAAGGTTGTCCCCGAGAGCTGTAAGGCCTTAATGAAACGGGTTGTCCGAACCTGTATAGAGGCGGAATATCCCGCTCACAAGCTCGAGGTATTTTTAACAGTTTGTGATGACGAACATATAAAGGAGCTCAACAGACAGCATCGAGGCAAGGACACTGCCACCGATGTGCTCTCCTTCCCTTTTTTCGATTTTGATACACCAGAGATAACTACAATGCTCGGCGATATTATAATATCAATCGAAAGAGCGGCAGAGCAATCGGCGTCTTACGGACATTCCCTAAAAAGGGAGCTCTGCTTCCTTGCCGCTCATGCTGCGTTGCATCTTCTCGGTTACGATCACGAGGGCGATGAGCAAAGAGCAGAGATGGAAAAAAAGCAGCGTGAGCTGCTTGAGAAGCTGAGTATAACCAGAGAGGATTAAAAAGGATTTTATATGGACACACGAACCGCTTTTATTTTGATAACCGGAAAACCTAATGTCGGGAAGTCAACCCTGTTAAACGCTCTTTTGGGAGAAAAGGTCGCTATAGTTTCGAGCAAGCCTCAAACCACCAGAAACAGGATTACAGGCATACTCACCAAGGGGAATACGCAGTATGTCTTTATCGACACCCCCGGACTGCATAAGCCTAAGACCCTGCTCGGCGATTATATGATGAAATCGGTCGGGATAGCCTCTGCGGATGCGGACATTGTTCTTTTTATGACCGAAGCGGGCAGCGTGCTCAATCAATCGGAGCGAAAAGCTTTATCCGGCTATTTTGCCTCCAATGCAGCCGTAATACTGCTTATAAATAAAATAGACAAGGTAAACAAGGGCGTGCTTGCGGAGCAAATGCATGAGGTTTCTGCTCAATACGAGTTTCACTCGATAATCCCTGTTTCGGCGCTTAATAACGACGGACTGGATATAATCTTCAGGGAAATTGAGCCGCTGCTCATAGAGTCCCCTCACTTCTTTGCGGATGACATAGCTACAAACCAGCCGGAGCGACAGATTGTTGCGGAAATAATAAGGGAAAAGATTCTCCGTCTTACGGAGGAGGAGGTCCCCCACGGTATAGCCGTTTCCATAGAGGAGTTTAAGGAAAAAAAGGGTGTAATTTTAGTTCGTGCCGAGATTTTTTGCGAAAAAGAAGGACATAAACGCATTATAATCGGTAAAAACGGCGATATGCTGAAAAAAATCGGCTCATATGCGAGAGAGGATATAGAAAAGCTGCTCGGTGCTCGTATGTATCTCGATCTATGGGTCAAGGTTAAGGAAAACTGGCGGGACAGACCGGCTCTGCTGTCCAACTTCGGTTATAAGGATGACGAGGCTTAATGCATCACAAGGTCAGGGGTATTGTAATAAAGGAAAAAGCGCAGGGGGAGAGCAGCAAGCTGCTTACCGTGCTTACCGAGCTTGACGGTGTAATAACGGTCAAGGCTAAGGGAGCACGGTCAATCTCTGCTTCCAACCTTAAGAGTGTTCAGCTCTTTGCCTGCTCAAATATGCTCTTGTATATAAAAAACGGATTTTATACGCTGGTAGACGCTGAGCTTATCGATGATTTTTATACTGTTAGGGAGCAGATTGAGCATTTTGCGCTTGCCTCCTATTGCTGTGAGGTTGCGGGCAGCGTGGCAATAAAGGACAGCGGCAACAGCGAGGTACTGCAGCTGCTCCTGAACACGCTTTATGTGCTGACAAAGGGACTTGCTCCTGTTAAGCTGGCAAAGGCGGTGTTTGAATTCAGGCTTGCCTGTGTTTTGGGTTTCGAGCCCGATACCGAGTATTGCGGAGGCTGTGAAAAAAGAGCCGAGAACAGGAAAATGAGTTACTTTGACCCGGAAAACGGTGTTTTTTTCTGTTCCGAGTGTGAGCTCGCATCAGACAGTGAAAAAAGCCTCTATCCTGTGTCCCAGACCCTTTTTGACTCTTTTAAGTACATACAAAATGCCAAGAGCGGCAGGATATTCTCCTTTTCGGTTGACAGAGCCGCCTTAGAGGAGATGGAAACACTATCGGAGATTTATTTACATATACGGCTGGAGAAAAATTATAAATCGTTGGATTTTTTGAAAACGGTTCTATGATAACAAATAACTTTAAGGAAAGCATTATGGACGGATTCGGCAAGAGTTTAAAGACTCTTGAATTTGATAAAATAAAAGAAATATTGTCCTCGCTTGCCGCCACCGAGGGTGCTGCGGAGAGTCTGCTTACGCTTACTCCGAGCGATGATAAAGCGACTGCGGAGCGGCTGCTGGACGAGACCACAAAGGCAACCGAGCTTATTATTCAAAAGGGAGCGCCTCCCTTCGGCAGAGCAAAAAATATAATCCAAGCATGTAATCGTGCAATAAAAAAGGCTACTCTTACACCGAGAGAGCTTCTGGATATTGCGGCTCTGCTCAGGAGCGTGGTTTCACTGAAAAAGTACGCTTCCGTTAAGGATAAAACGCCCTCGATACTGGACACCTACTTCGGTTCGCTTGCGGAACAGCTCTCCTTGGAGAAGAGCATAAGCGTTGCGATAGCTGCGGAGGACCTCATCTCGGACAACGCCTCGGACACTCTGTATAAAATCAGAAAAAATATACGGAAGTGCGAGGGGGGAATAAAAGATGCTCTCAGCTCCTACACAACCGGCGCATATTCAAAGTACCTGCAGGAAAACATAGTTACCATGCGTTCCGGAAGGTATGTTGTTCCCGTTAAGGCGGAATGCAGAAGTGATATAAAGGGGCTGGTTCACGATACCTCTGCTTCGGGCGCAACCCTTTTTATTGAGCCGATTGCGGTGCTTGAAGCAAATAATAAGCTTCGGGAGCTTATGGTTGAGGAGAAAAACGAAATAGAGCGCATTTTAATTCGGCTTACCGAGTCGGTCGCCGAAAACAGTGAGCTGCTTGTTACGGATTACAATACCATAACGACGCTTGCTGTAATTTTTGCAAAAGCACAGCTCTCCTTTAAAATAAACGGCACAAGGCCGGTCATAAACACGGCGAGGAGCATAAAGCTTGTAAAGGCCCGCCACCCGCTTTTGGATAAGGACAGCGTTGTTCCCATCAGCATTGAGTTCGGCAAAAAGCAAAGCACGCTTATTATTACGGGACCGAACACCGGAGGTAAAACGGTTACCCTCAAGACCATCGGGCTTTTTTCCTTAATGGCGCAGAGCGGGCTGCATATCCCCTGCGACCACGGAAGCTCCCTTCCGCTGTTCAGATCAATACTTGCCGACATCGGCGACGAGCAGAGCATAGAGCAGTCCCTCTCCACCTTCTCCTCCCATATGGTGAACATTGTAAGCATACTGAGCAAATGCGACGAAAGCTCCCTTGTACTCCTGGATGAATTGGGTGCCGGGACCGACCCGGTGGAGGGAGCGGCGCTTGCTGTCTCCATACTCGAAAGGATAAAGGCGACAGGAGCGATAGCTGCGGCGACCACCCATTATTCCGAGCTTAAGCTATATGCACTGGAGTCGGAGGATGTGTTAAACGCCTCCTGTGAGTTCGATGTGGACACGCTGTGTCCCACCTACCGACTTATAACCGGATTACCGGGTAAGTCCAACGCTTTTGCAATATCGCTGCGGTTAGGGTTATCCCCCGCCGTTATAGACCGGGCAAAGGAGCTTATGGCGGAGGACAATAAACGGTTTGAGGATATGCTGGGCAGCTTGGAGAATACAAAAAACAGGCTGGAAAGGGAAAAGCAGCTGACCGCCGATATTAAACGGGAGGCTGAAGCGATTCTCGAATCGGCAAAGGAGCAGAGCCGCAGGCTTATCGACAAGGCAAACACCGAGCTGGACAAGGCGCAGGTTAAGGCACAGCGTATAATAGCAAGCACTAAGGCGTCCAGCGAATTTGTCTTTGACGAGCTGAATAAGCTCAAAAAGGAAAAGGATAAGCAAAACGCCGCACAACGGCTTGAGCAGGCGAGAGCCGCAATCAAAAAAACCCTGAAAGAGACGGATAGCCTGTCTGTAGCGGAAGCACCGGAATTTGACGAGGAATATACTCCTCCCCGACCCTTCAAGCCCGGCGACAGTGTACTGCTGAGCGATGTCGGTAAAAACGGAATTATAAAAAGCATCTCGGGTGAAACGGCGGTGGTCAGTGCGGGTATAATAGAGGTAAAGACCGAGCTGGGTAATCTCCGACTTGTGGAAAAGAGCAAGAAAGCAAAAAAAGGCACCTCCTCATATGTGAGAGCCTCGGCATCCATAAAGCCGGAAATCGATGTAAGAGGACAGAACGGAGACGACGCTTGGTTCATGATTGACCGCTATCTGGACGACGCCGTCCGGAGCGAATATGAATCGGTTACGGTTATCCACGGCAAGGGAACGGGTGCGCTTCGTAGCGCCTTGTGGCAGTTCTTTAAGAGCGACAAGCGAATAGCCTCGTACAGGAGCGGGCGCTACGGCGAAGGAGAAACTGGGGTAACCGTAATAACTCTTAAAAAATAGTATTTGTGACTATTACTATGAAAAATAAGCATTGTAAAGGAGATGTAATAAATGACAAAAAAACTGTATCGCATCATGGAGGGCAAGAAGGTGTGCGGCGTTTGTACGGGAATTGCCGAATACTTTCAGCTTGATGTCAATCTTGTAAGACTTGTCGTTGTGGTGGGAACCCTTATGAGCGCCGGAGTAGGTCTGTTCGGCTATATCGCCGCCGCCTTTATCCTGCCCGAAAAGCCGACCGCAGGATAATACACAGAGTGCAATAACAAAGCAGCGGGAATTCTCCGCTGCTTGTTTTTATTGCTAACTCAGGTTGACATTTGATAACAAATCGATTGCCATACAGTAATTGTCAAAGGCTTTATCAAGCAACCCGCTTGCTTGTTCGTTGCGTTTTGCATCTGCTTCAGGCGAACTCCAGGATAACAGCGGTATAAGCTCCTTAAGATATTCCGCTTCCTTGTCAAAAAATTCCGCAGCCTTAGTTAAGGGGTCATCCGCCGTCTTATACTTCGGAGCTATTTCCCGCAGGAAATCTCCCGCCTTTCCGTGACAACTTGAATAAATACCTATACAATAAGCGTCCCCCATCCCTCTTTTTGTTTCCGGTTTTGAAAAGTCCGAGACCCACCGCTTATATGCCGCTTTACCTTGAAGAAATACCCATTCGTTGTCGTCCAGTTTATCAACGTTTTCGATGTCGTTTGCGTGTCGAACCGCTTCCTTAACCGCTGCAATCTCAGCGTTTTCATGGTCAAACTCCTTAGTTTTATTCCCGATTATCAACGCCATTACACCGTTGGACGCACCCGCATTCCTGGTGTTGTCCCATGCCATCTTTGTATATTCGCCTTTGCTTCCGTTATATGAGCTTCTGCCGTAAAAAACCTTTTCATTTTCATCATATCCGGTGACAATATCCCATTCGCAAAAAGAAAACGCGTTCCAGACAAGGACGGGTATACCCCTATCAACAGATTCGCAAACCGCATCCGTCATTTCCTTGATTTCAACACCATAAGGGATCTCGGAATATTCATATCCGAGCAAATCTAATAATTTCTGCGGGCTAAGCGCAACCGTACAGGTCGGTGCACACGGACAGATACCGCCAATCCGAAAAACCGTTCCCGAAATACCGTGCAAGTAGTGTGACGAATAGTTTTCTCCTATGTAATTAACAGCAAGGCGCAAGCTCTCAAAATTCGGTTCGCAAACCTCATAATCCGCAACCCCGTTTAGAATTCTCATATCAATACACTCCCTAATTCATTGTAAAATTATTGAATTGTTCCGTATGTTCAAAGTATATCATATAATTTAGAATATAGCAATACCAGCCGGAAGAAGATTTCCTTCCGGCTGGTATTAATTCGGGTTTATATTTTGGCTTGCATTACACACTGCCTAAAAGCTGGTTGTTAAGGCTTATAAATTCATCTGTCTCCTCGGTGGACAGCCTGCGGGAAAGCAGCAGGGCAGACAAATAGATGTGCTTTGCAAGGCTTTCGGCTCTTTCGGACTGCTCTCCGTCTTCGGTCATGTCGACCAGCTTTTTTATCAGCACAGCCCCTGTATTGATTGTAAGAATCTCCTCGGTCGGGAAATCGGCTTCTCCGCCGCTCATCTTATAAGCCCTCATCATATCCGCCATACGGCGGCTCTCCTCGCTCACCGTAATCAGCCCGGGTGCGTCGTTCTCGCCGAGGGAAGCAAACTTAACGGTCAGCTTTTCTTTTCCGGTTGCTTTCTTAATAAGCTCCTCAAGTGATTTGCGGTCAGCATCGTCCTCCTCCGCATTAATATCCGAAAGGTCGGAGTCCACACGCAGGAACTTCACCTTCTCGTTCTTGCTCTCGAGGAACTGTAGATAATTGGCGTCGATGAGCATATCGCACAGGAGTACCTCCTGCTCCTTGCTCCTGAAAAGGTTGATGTAATAGCTCTGAGCGGCGGCATCGGTTGCGTAATAGATATTCTGCTTGTCGTCCTTGCCCTCAGTCAGCTCAGACAGTGTCGCAAATCCTCCCGAATGCTTTTTGAACAGCACGATATCGCCGGTACGCTCAAAGAATTTCCCGTCTCTCATGCAGGCATATTCGATAAACGGCTTAATACCCTGCCAAACCTTCTCATACCCTTCCCTGCCGGTATTAAACATCCCGTTCAGCCTGTCGCTAACCTTTTTGGCGATATGAGCGGATACCTTCTGAATATAAACATTGTTCTGAAGATAGCTGCGGGAAACGTTGAGAGGCAGCTCTGGGCAGTCTATAACCCCTTTAATGTTAAGCAGGTAATCCGGACACGCCTCCTTTATGTTATCGGCAACGAATACCGAATTGTAAAACAGCTTTATCTCGCTCTCCACCGGCTCAAAATCGCTCTTCTGAGCGGGGAAGAACAACACACCCTTAAAGTTAAGCGGATAGTCGGCGTTTATATGCACCCAGAACAGCGGGTCTCTGTAATCCGAGAATACCTTTTTGTAGAATTCCTTATATTCCTCATCCGTAACCTCGGACGGTGAACGCTGCCAGAGCGGATTGGTCTGGTTGACTAC
>CAZGJQ010000016.1:19492-26320 GCA_964525815.1 uncultured Oscillospiraceae bacterium | reverse complement strand
GCAGCCTTGTCAAGCGCATCGTCAAAGCTCTTTGCTCTGTACATAGCAAGCACAGGAGAGAGCTTCTCGTGGGCAAATTCCTCGGTGAGAGCAACGCTCTCCACCTCGCCTATAAGAATCTTTGTGTCCTC
This sequence comes from uncultured Oscillospiraceae bacterium, assembly GCA_964525815.1. Classification (GTDB taxonomy): domain Bacteria; phylum Bacillota; class Clostridia; order Oscillospirales; family CAG-382; genus UBA1049. The sequence continues at coordinate 26,189 of CAZGJQ010000016.1, read as the reverse complement.
GGGAACGTCAACCCCCGCAAGGGAGGCGATCGTGCTGGCTTTTTGCCCGACTATTTTGGCGTTAAGCGCTCCGTTAATGATTATGGTCTTTCTGACCTTTTCGGTTTCCTCGGGGTTAAGGAAGTAGCAGCCTCTGTCCGCAAACTCCTTCCTGACCTTGTTATAGATATTATCAAGAACGATAACGGCCTGCTCGGAGGCGCATATCATACCATTGTCAAAGGTCTTGGAAAGTATTACGGAGTTTACGGCAAGCAATATGTCGGCGCTCTCGTCAATTATGGCGGGAGTGTTGCCTGCACCTACTCCGACGGCAGGCTTACCGCTTGAGTATGCCGCTTTTACCATACCCGGACCACCTGTTGCCAGTATAAGATCAGTTTCCTTCATAACCATGTTGGTCATATCCAGGCTGGGGGTGTCAACCCATTCGATTATACCCTCGGGCGCACCCGCCTCAACCGCCGCCTCAAGCACAACCCTTGCGGCTGCGATGGTGCAGTTCTTGGCACGGGGATGAGGGCTTATTATGATTCCGTTGCGGGTCTTGAGAGCAATAAGCGTTTTAAAGATTGCGGTTGAAGTCGGGTTTGTGGTTGGAATAACAGCACCTATAACCCCGACAGGCTCGGCAATCTTTTTTATTCCAAACGCCTTATCCTCCTCTATAACACCGCAGGTTCTTACATTTTTGTATGCGTTGTATATATACTCTGAGGCATAATGGTTCTTGATAACCTTATCCTCGACCACTCCCATACCCGTTTCCTCCACCGCCATTTTGGCGAGCGAAATCCTCTGCTTGTTTGCGGCGGATGCGGCGGCGAGGAAAATCCTGTCCACCTGCTCCTGAGTATAGGCAGAAAAATCGGTTTGAGCTTTGCGTATATTCGCAATCGCATTGCTCAGAGCTTCGACATTGTCGATTGTGGTACGCTTGCGGACGCTTTTTTGTTTGTTGTTCATAAATATATCCTTCCTTCCTTTTTAGGTGCTTATTTAACTTGATTGTTGTCTTTTTTGATTTTTTGGGTTAGCTGATTGGATAATACCGCAAGTGAAACTGCGATATTCTCGTTTTGAAGTATAATCCCTTCGGGTACCGTCAGATGCGTTGGGGAGAAGTTCCATATAGCGAGCACACCGCTCTCCACCAGCAAATCGCAAACCTGCTGCGCATATTCTGCGGGTACGGTGATTATACCTATTTTAATATTGGTTTTTTTGCAATATTCCTTAAGCCTGTGAAGCGGCATTATGCTCTCGTTTTCGGATATAAGCTTTTGGTCATTATCAAACGCCATGCGTATTTTCATACCGTATTCCCTGAAGCCGTTATAACCCATAAGCGCTCTGCCAAGCTTTCCCGCTCCCACAATTATTGCACTGTTTGTGTTGTTGCAGCCCAAGAAGCTCTCCAGCTCTTTTATTAATTCGTCTGTTGAATAGCCTATTTTGGGCTTACCCGATGAGCTAACCGAAGCTAAATCCTTTCGCACCTGTACATCATTAAGCTCAAGGGCGTCGGCGATAGCGGTTGCGGAGATATGAGACGGTGTGTCCCCGTGAAATGATTTTAGGTAGTTCAAATATACGGGGAGCCTAAACAGCGTTGATTTCGAGATGCTTGATTCAGACATTTCGGTACCTCCTATTCCTGTTGGTTATAGACCCGATTTTCATATGCTTTATATTAAAGAGCAGGTAAAAAGACGATCGGGTTGTTTTTTATGTCATGAATATTATAGCACAAAAAGAATCTGAATGCTGCCCTAATCGATAAAAATATATCGATAAAAAATGTACATATTGCACAAAAATATTTTTCAATGTAAGCTACATATCGGGTGCAGAAAAACGAATTTTTTAATACAAATATATTGCTCGAATCTCGTGCTAAATAATAAGTGCGGATACTTCTTGATTTTTATTACAACACAATTTGAACCATTTAGCGAAAAAACGAATAAAAACGCTATTTTTAAGCAATATACGACAAGAAAACAACTTTTTTTGGTTGGCAAAAATATATTTTAACAATCAAAATTTATTCAATAAATATTGACAACATAGTAAAAATATGTTATAATAGAACATGGTATTTTATATTTTGTGAAAGGAATGGTGAAAAATGAAGTATGTGAAGATTCCCGGACAGGTATACGACCTTGTAAGATTGTTCGGATACCACTTCAACAAAGAGGTTTTTGACAAGCTGATTGACGACCCGGAGGATTACGGAGCAACTCAGCTCGGCGTATTGAACGGAGAGCAGATCGACCAGGACTTGTACGCTTTCTTTTATTCGGAGGAGGGCACAAAGAATTTTATAACCGATCTGCTCTCCAGGGTGACGGATGTGGACTTTTTGTCCGATGAGCTTTTTGAATTGGTCTGCAAAAAGCTTGAAGAAACGGATTTGTTCGTAGAGATGCTTAGGTACTATCTCGGGAATAATGTATCGGAGAGCGCCGGGCAGTTTACAACCGAGCAGGTATATAATCTGCTTAAGGGTGTTGATATTCCCGACAGAATCAAGCTGCACCTGATACATTTCTGTATGAACAAGGGGTATTATACCCAGCTTTTGTTAAAAGAACTGCGCAGTAAATACCTGCTTGTGGAGAGGTATTTCCAAAAGGTAAAAATCAAGATTGATTACGCACAGCGTTTAATCGAAGCAGAGGGAGCCAACTCCGAGCTGCTGACGCTGTTAGGTATTGCTCCAAGCCAGAACGATGAGGTCTATTACTCGGTTTCCTCCATGCAGGATAAAATGGCTTATGTCTTGAGTGGAAAGAATCAGAGCTGTCTGATTATAGGCTACGGAGCTATAGATAAGTTGCAGGAGATGCTTGGACCGAGAGCCTTTGATATGTATATGATATCCAAAGCGCTTGCGGATACGCTGCGCATCAACATTGTAAATATGGTCAAGCAAAAAGGGGAGATGAATACTACCGAGATTGCAAACGCATTCGGCAAAGGGCTTACCGCCGTGTTTTATCATCTGAATATGCTTGCCGAAGCGCAGATTCTTAACACAAGAAGCAAGGGCAGAACCGTGCTTTATCGTGTAAATATGGAATTGTTCAATAACTTTGCATTGTTTATCAAGGAGTTCAGCGTAAACAAGGACGCAAGACTGTAAAAAATATTGACAATTGTTTAGTTAATAGTATAATGTAAAAAAGAATATAAAAAGCGATGAAGAGAAGAGTAAGCAGCACTAGTTTTTAACAGAGAGCCTTTTTTAGCTGAGAAGAGGTAAAACAACGGCTGCCGAACATGGTCTCGGAGCTGCGCACCGAACGGATTTTTTATAGCAATGAATAATATATGAATCCCTTAGATTGCGACGGGTTCGCCCGTAACAGCGATAGAGTATCGATTAGAGATTATGTATCTGTCCGTACTCGATAAGGTCTGTTTCGTGAGGAACAGGCGAATTAGGGTGGTAACACGAAGTAAACGTCTTAAAACATGCCGTAATAAGAATTGTTAGCAATTCTCCGGATGGCTCCGTTAAGTGGAGACATTTGGCTCGGCGTAGTCAAGACAATGCTCTCGTCCCTTGGATTTTTCCGGGGATGAGAGCATTTTTGTTTGTCCAAAAAATAATATAACGAAGGAGATTTTTTATGAAAAACATTTTAATCGGCGGAGCCTGGCCTTATACCAACGGCTCCTTGCACATCGGGCACATAGCCGGCTTATTGCCGGGCGATGTTATAGCAAGATATTACCGACAAAAGGGAGAGCAGGTTTTTTATGTTTCAGGTAGCGATTGTCACGGTACACCGGTGTCAATCAGAGCAAGGCAGGAAGGAAAAGCTCCTCAGGAGATCAGTGATTATTATCATGAGGAGTTCACGTCGGTATTTAATCGTCTCGGTTTCAGCTACGATTTATACGGAAAAACATCAGACAGGCAGCATATTGATTTTGTCACACTGTTTCATAAAAAGCTGTATGAGAGTGAATATGTCTATGAGAAAACCGTTCCGCAGGCATTTTGCGCTTGCTGCAAAAGGGTGCTTACCGACCGATTTGTTGTCGGTGACTGTCCGAATTGCGGACATAGGGCAAGAGGAGATCAGTGCGACTTCTGCGGCGCTGTAATTGAAGCTGAAAATATAAAAAATCCAATATGCTCCGAATGTGGAAGTGATCTTGTTTTCAAAGAGTCCAAGCAGCTATACATCGCAATAAGCAAGCTCAAAAACGAGCTGTGTAGCTTGCTTATAACACATCCCGAATGGCGAAAAAATGCTGTTACTTTTACAAAAAGATATATTGACGAAGGATTGCGGGACAGAGCCATAACCCGTGACCTCGACTGGGGAATTGATGTTCCCAAGGAAGGTTATAAAGGGAAAAAGATATATATCTGGGCTGAAAATATACTTGGTTATCTTTCCGCAAGTGAGGCGGTTGCTAAAGAAAGAGGTATTCCGTTCAAGGAGGTTTGGGGAAGTAAAGCAAGGCATTATTATGTGCATGGAAAGGACAATATTCCTTTTCATACAATAATTCTGCCGGCTCTCTTACTGGGGCACGGGGAAAATTTGAGACTGCCGGATGAAATTATATCAAGCGAACACCTGACACTTGAGGGTAGGAAGATCTCGACAAGTCAAGGCTGGGCTATATGGGTAAAGGATATTGTTTACAGATATAATCCCGACGCTTTGCGATATTTCTTTATAGCGAACGGACCGGAGAAAAGAGATACCGATTTTTCGTGGAGGGAATTTGTGGAAAGAAACAACAATGAGCTCTTAGGTGCATACGGAAATCTAATTAACCGTGTTTTGGTTTTTATTCATAAGTACTTTGAAGGCAGGGTACCGAAGGGTATAACCGAACCTGAAATTACAACCGATACAGAAGCCTTGTTTTTGGCGGTAGGAGAAAAAATCGAAAGCGGTCGTCTGAAGGATGCGCTGGATGAAATATTTAGCTTTGTACGGTTCGCAAACAAATACTTTGATTCGGGTGCTCCATGGAAGACCAGAACGGAAAACAGAGACAAGTGTAAAAACACATTGTTCAATTGCGTTCAGATTATTGCAAATCTGGCTTTGATTTTGTATCCGTTTCTGCCCTTTTCATCAGAAAAATTAATCTCTCTGCTTAGTCTTAATAATGAGTGGAAGCCGCAGTTTGTTTCGGAAGGATATGATGTTCCTGAAATAAAACCGCTGTTCGAACGGCTGGATAAAAGCGTTATTGAAGAGGAAACAAAAAAATTGGCAGATTACAGCTGGTTCGGTTAATTAATCGCACTCTTCATCCTGGTTATGTAATCTTTAAGCTCCTGCGAGGCGTTTTCGCCGTGCTGCTCGATTATTTTAACAATCGCACTGCCTACGATAACGCCGTCCGCGATTTCCGCCATGCTTTTTGCCTGCTCGGGCGTGCTTATCCCGAAGCCTACAGCGGCGGGTACATCCGTTACCGTTCTAACCGTATTTACTATTTGCTTTATATCTGTTTTTATCTGGTTCCGCATTCCGGTTACTCCCATTGAGGATACTATATAAACATAGCCTGATGCTGCCATAGCAATTTTCTGTATGCGGTTTTGTGAGGTGGGCGCGACAAGGGGTATAATGTCAACCCCGTGTTTTTGGGCGGTGCCGCTTATTTCGTTTATCTCCTCGAAGGGAAGATCAGGTATAATTATTCCGTCAACGCCTGTCTCTGAGCAGCGGGCAAAAAAACGCTCATAGCCGTATTTGAAAACCGGATTGATGTATGTCAGGAAAACAAGCGGAACATCGCTTTTTTTCCTCACGCTCTCCGCAATGCCAAAGACGGCTTCGGTGTTTATGCCGCCGTTTAGAGCACGAAGATTCGCGGCCTGTATTACCGGACCTTCCGCCGTCGGGTCGGAAAAGGGTATGCCGATTTCCACAATATCGGCTCCCGCCTCCGCCATTGCAAGTATATATTCGGTTGTTTTTTCTTTGTTCGGGTCTCCTGCCGTAAGAAAGGCTATAAAAGCTTTTTTATTATCAAAAGCCTTGCTTATTCTACTCATTTATATTAACCCCCTTGTATCTCGCTATTGCGGCAACATCCTTGTCCCCCCGGCCGGACAGGTTAATTATTATGCTTTCGTCCTTGCCGAAGTCACATGCGATTTTCATGGTATATGCTACCGCATGTGCGCTCTCAATCGCACAGATAATTCCCTCGGTACGTGCAAGGTATTCGAAAGCGTCCACCGCTTCGTCATCGGTAACGGCTGCGTATTCGGCACGCCCGATATCATGCAGATATGCATGCTCAGGACCTATTCCGGGATAATCAAGCCCTGCCGAAATTGAGTAAACAGGTGCGATCTGACCGTCTTCGTTCTGGCAAAAGTAGGACTTCATCCCGTGGAATATACCCACTGAACCTTTGGAAAGCGTGGCGGCATGCCTGTCGGTATCAACACCATGTCCCGCAGCTTCGCAGCCGATCAGCCTTACGCCTTTATCGTCAATGAAGCTGTGGAAGATTCCCAAGGCATTGCTGCCCCCGCCCACGCAGGCTACAACAGCCGCCGGCAGCTTTTTCTCATATTTAAGAATCTGCGCTCTTGCCTCCCTTCCTATAACGCTTTGAAAATCCCTGACAATCAGCGGAAAGGGGTGCGGTCCCATGACCGAGCCGAACACAAAATGCGTGTCCTCCACCCGTCTCG
>CAZGJQ010000016.1:0-19482 GCA_964525815.1 uncultured Oscillospiraceae bacterium | reverse complement strand
TCGTTTACGGCATCCTTTAGCGTCATTGTCCCGCTTGTTACGGTATGAACCTTAGCTCCAAGAAGCTCCATACGGAAAACATTGAGCGCCTGACGGTCGGTGTCCTCCTTTCCCATAAATATCTCGCATTCCAGCCCCAAAAGAGCGGCGGCGGTTGCTGTTGCCACTCCGTGCTGACCGGCTCCGGTCTCTGCGATTACCCTTTTTTTACCTAACTTTTTTGCAAGCAGAGCCTGCCCCAGCACATTGTTTATCTTGTGCGAGCCGGTATGGTTTAGGTCCTCCCGCTTCAGATAAATCCTTGCGCCGCCAAGGTCGGATGTCATTTTTTTAGCAAAATAGAGAAGAGAGGGACGCCCCGCATAGTTCCTTAGCAGGATGTCCAGCTCCTGCATGAAGTCCATGTCGTTCCTGTATAAATCATACGCCTTTTCAAGGTTCTTTATTTCGTTCATCAGCGTTTCGGCTATGTATTGTCCGCCGTAAATACCATATCTGCCTTTCTGCATATCGCTATATCCTTTCTCTGACTTTTTGTATAAGCAGTTTAATCTTTTCTGCATCCTTAAGTCGGTTTGTTTCGGCTCCGCTGCTGATATCAATGCAATAAGGGTTTATTTTTTTTGCATCATTAATATTATCCTCGTTTATTCCTCCGGCAAGGAAGACCGGCTTTCCGCAATTCCCGATAAGTGACCAGTCAAAGCGGCGCCCCGTGCCTCCGCTGCCATTGTCAAGTAATAAAAAATCAGCAATTGTTTCCTTCCACGCTGTTATCGAATTTTTATCTTTAACCGAAACCGCTTTGATTATCGGCTTTTCGGTGATGTTTTTAAGCCTCTTGAGATAATCTTCATTTTCATCTCCGTGCAATTGAATTACGTCGATTATTCCTTTTTCGGTCAGCTCCGTGATAAAATCCTGCTTTTCATTTACAAAGACACCCACCGCTCTTATGCAGCTGTTCAGCCGGCTCTTCAGTCTCTCCGCCTGCCTAAGCGTTATCCTTCTTTGGCTGCGGGCAAACACAAAGCCTATATAATCGGGCATAGTATTGTTAACCGCTTCTATGTCCTCATCTCTGGTCAGTCCGCAAATTTTTATTTTAGTGCTATTCATTATCGGCACCCCGTAGTCGTTGCAGAGCTTCTTTTTTGTTGTCGCTCCGCATCAGTGTTTCGCCGATAAGAACCGCATTAATTCCGTTTTCCTTAAGCTTTTTAATATCCTGTGGTGTTTTAATCCCGCTTTCAGAAACGAAGATTATATCCTCCGTCACCAGGTTTTTAAGTCTTATACTGTTTTCCGTATCCACCTCAAAGGTATGGAGATTGCGGTTGTTTACCCCGATTATTCTTGCTCCCGAGCCCAAGGCAAGCGTTACCTCCTCCGCCGTGTGCGCCTCGACAAGAGCGGAAAGCCCTAATGAATGCGCTGTGTCAATAAAATCTCTCAGCTGTTCTCCGAGGATTGAAGCTATTAGCAGCACCGCAGAGGCTCCCAGCAGTCTTGCCTCGTAAATCATGTATTCATCCACCACAAAGTCCTTACGCAGAACGGGGATATCGACCGCTTTTGCGATCTCAGAAAGGAAAGAATCGTTTCCCCCGAAGTAAAAAGGCTCGGTCAGCACCGACACCGCAGCCGCTCCCGCCTGCTCATATTCCCGCGCTATTTTAAGATAGGGAAACTCCTCCGCTATGATACCCTTCGACGGGGAGGCCTTTTTAACCTCGCATATAAAAGACATACCTCTTTTCCGGAGTGATTCTTCGAACGCAAAGCCTGACACCGTTTTTTTTCGTAATGCTTCTTGCTTTATTGATTCAAGCGGATAAGTACGCTTTTTTACCGTAATACGTTCTGTTGTTTTATTAACTATTTCATCAAGTATCATAATCCGTCCTTTATAAGTTTGAGAGCCTTACCAGCTTTTCAAGCTGCTCTTTAGCCTTTCCGCTGTCAATCAGTTCTGCTGTGAGCAATACACCCTCTCCTATACTCGCACATCTACCGGCCACATAAAGAGCGGCAGCTGAATTAATTATCACGGCGTCTCTGTGAGCCCCTTTTTCACCCTCAAGAACCGCTCTCGTAATCCTTGCGTTCTCCTCGGGTGTACCACCCGTAACGGCTGATTTGCAGCTTCTTTCAATACCGAACTGCTCCGGTTCTATAACATAGGAACGGAAGCTGCCGTTTTTAACCTCGCAGACCGAGGTGGGTGCGCTTACTGATATTTCGTCCATACCGTCTCTGCCGTACACAACCATTGCGCTCTTTAATCCTAAATTACAAAGAACTCTGGCGATAGGCTCAACAAGCTCCTCGCAGTAAACGCCCATAAGCTGCATATTTGCTCCTGCGGGGTTTACGAGAGGTCCGAGAATATTAAATGCGGTGCGTATTCCCAGCTCTTTGCGTATCGGAGCTACATACTTCATCGCAATGTGGTAATTCTGCGCAAACAAGAAGCAGAAATTTATTCTTTTAAGAAGCTGCAGACTTTTTTCTGGCGGCAGAGTAATATTAATTCCCAGCGCTTCCAGAACATCCGCAGCGCCGCATTTACTGGAGGCGGCACGGTTGCCGTGCTTGGCGACCGGAACACCCACCGAGGAAACCACTATCGCCGAGGTTGTGGAAATGTTGAAGGAGCCGGCGCCGTCTCCGCCCGTTCCCACTATCTCCAGCACATCGCTGTCGTGTAAAATTCTTACACAATGACTGCGCATACCCGCCGCAGAGCCGGTAATCTCGTCTATGGTCTCACCCTTCATTCCGAGAGCGACCAGATATGCACTCATCTGTACCGGGGTTGCCTTACCGCTCATTATCTCCTCCATAACTGCTTTTGCTGTATTGTAGGATAAGTTCTGCTTTTGGCACAGAGATTTAATTGCTTCCTTTATCATCTTTTATTTCTCCTTTCCAAAAAGTTTTCTATTATTTGTTTACCGTCCGGAGTAAGCACAGACTCGGGGTGAAACTGCACTCCGTAAACGGGATGCTCCGTGTGCTCGACCGCCATGATTTCGCCATCGCTTGCTTTAGCGGTTACCTTCAGACAGCAGGGAAGGGCGCTTCCGATTACGGCAAGCGAATGGTAACGAGCCGCTTCAATGCTGCTCTCCATTCCCCGGAAAAGCGTACTCTTGTTGTTTAATTTTATAAGTGATGTTTTCCCGTGCATAAGTTTTTTTGCGTAGGAAACGACACCGCCGAACGCCTCGCATATTGCCTGATGCCCCAAACAAATGCCTAATATGGGTATCTCCTTTCCCAAGAAACGGACAACATCGATGCAGACTCCCGCATCGGCGGGTCTTCCCGGTCCGGGGGACAGTATTATTGCCTCGGGAGAGAAACTCTTTATCTGCTCAATCGTCCTCTCATCGTTTCGTATAACCTTTATATCAGGAGTTACCGAGCCTATTAGTTGAAATACATTGTAGGAAAAGCTGTCATAATTATCAATTAAAAGAATCATCAGTCGATGCCCTCCTGTGCCTTGTAAACAGCATTTATAACCGCTTTTGCCTTGTTAATACACTCGTTGTGCTCATTTTCCGGAATGCTGTCTGCAACGATTCCAGCCCCGGAACGGATAAAAACCCTGCCGTTTCTTGCATAAGCGATACGGATTGCAATGCAGGTATCCATATTGCCGGTGAAATCAAGATAACCGATAGCGCCACCGTAAATTCCCCGTTTATTTTGTTCAAGCTTATTTATTATTTCACATGCTCTTATCTTCGGCGCACCTGATAGCGTTCCCGCAGGCAATACTGCGCTTATGGCATCTATTGCGTCTTTATCGCTGCGGATTTGTCCCGAAACGGTGGAGCCTATGTGCATTACATGGGAGAAACGCTCCACGCTCATATATTTTTCCACCCTGACCGAGCCTATTTCGCTTATCCTGCCCAAATCGTTGCGCCCTAAATCTACCAGCATATTATGCTCGGCAAGCTCCTTTTCATCGTTCAATAAATCGTGTTCATTCCGCAAATCCTCCTCGCTTGTTTTCCCTCTTGGACGGGTACCCGCCAGCGGGAAGGTGTATAGCCTTCCGTCGGTTAATTTAACAAGCGTCTCCGGAGATGCGCCTGCAATTTCTATGCTGTCGCTTGAGAAATAAAACATATAGGGCGAGGGATTTGTGGTTCGCAAGACCCTGTAGACATCGAACAGGCTGCCCACAAATTCGGCTTCCAGCCGGTTTGAAAGCACGATTTGAAAAATATCCCCCTCATAAATGTGCCTTTTTCCTTTTTCCACCATTTCGCAGTATTGTTGTTTGCTGAAATATGGCTTGAATGCGGTTTTTAGCTTAAGCGGCTTTATACGGGCTGGAGTACCGAACTTTATCAGCTCAGCAAGCTGTTTTAATTCAGTTGTCGCTTGATTGTACTCGGTGGCTAACGCTTCGGTTCTGATATTTGTTATTAAAATAATTTTTTGTCTGAAGTTATCAAAAGCAATTACCTTGTCAAAGAGCATAAGGTCAACATCGTTGAAGCAATCGGTATCCTCCGCACCGAGTTTAAGGGAAGGCTCGGTATACTTTATAAAATCATAAGAAAAATAGCCTACCAGCCCGCCGGTGAAAGGAGGCATTCCTTCCAGCCGCGGACTTTTATACTCAGAAAGAATCCTGCGTATGCAATCCGAGGGGTTGTCGGTCAGCTCGGTTGTTTCCGAACCGTTTTTTATAATTAGCTTTTTATTGAGACAGGTTATTTCCAGCTTGGGTTCATAACCTAAAAAGGTATATCTACCCCAATTCTTTGTATCCTCCACACTTTCCAGCATAAAGCAGTGCGTACTTGTGTTTTTTAGTATACGCAGCACTTCTACCGGTGTTTTGATATCCGAAATAATTTCCATACAAACCGGGATAATCCGATAAAGTCCTGTTTCCGCAAGCTCTCTTGTCTTCTCAAATGCGGGAAAAAACATTTTCATGCCTCCTTTTTTAAAATAAAAAAACGTCCTTGACAGAATATCTGCCAAGGACGAGTATATACCCGCGGTACCACCTTGATTCACGGAGAAATACCCCGTGCGCTTAGCGGAATACTAACATATTCCCGGCAACTCACGCATGCCTTCGTCACAGAATACTCGGCAAAAAGCCTTTCACTGCGCCCTCTGCGGCCCATTTAACAACCTGCGTACTGCCCGGCTCTCAGCTGCCCGGACTCTCTGTAAGTGCATATGCTGTTTTTACTCCCGCATCAACGGTTTAAATAGCTGTTATTTATTTAGAATGAATTATAACACAGTTAATTATGTTTGTCAAGTATTAAAATAATGTTTTGCAGAATTTCTCCCAAGACACGAAATCACCTCTGCAATACAGTTAAATCTCTTCGTAATACTGTATAGAATAAAAAGCATTATAATAACAGATAATGTAAGTAAAAAACCATAGGGACGGATTATGGAGACATTTAAGAGAATACCGGCGCACATAGGCATTATACCGGACGGAAACAGGCGGTGGGCGGCGGGAAAAGGGCTGCCCAAGAGGGAAGGGTACATGCATGGTGTGGGACCAGGCTTTGAGCTGTATAAGACCATGCTGGAGCAGGGTATCAGGGAGGCTACCTTTTACGGGTTCACCAGAGACAACAACAAGAGAGCCTCCGATCAGCGAGAGGCCTTTACCCAAGCATGCGTGGATGCGGTGGAGCTCCTGAGCGAAAAGGACGCAAACCTCCTTGTTATAGGCAATACCGAATCGGAGGCGTTCCCGCCTCAGCTCCTAAAATACGCGAACAAAAGGGTGAACTTCGGACGGGGGCTCATCAACCTAAACTTCCTTGTAAATTATGACTGGGAGTGGGATTTGTGCAGGCTTGCTAAGGATAAACGCATCGAGTCCTCCGAAATACCGCGAATAGACATGATTATCAGGTGGGGAGGTCGCAGAAGACTCAGCGGCTTTTTGCCCGTGCAGTCGGTATATGCGGATTTTTATATTATAAGCGATTATTGGCCGGAGTATAAAAAAAGCCATTTCATGGATGCTCTGCGCTGGTATCAGGACTGTGATGTAACACTTGGAGGATAAGTCGAAAATACCGGTTACTCTAACCCAGCGCAAGCATTTCGCCCGTTGATAATATCCCCAGCCCCCTGCCTTTATCAGTAACTGTTATGCTGTCTGGTGAAAAAACCGTTTCTGACCTAACAGGATTATATGCAAGAAGAGAAACAGCATCCAAATCATACATTGTTACAATGTCATTTGCCGCCGCAAAGTGTGCCGCCGCAATTATTCCAACGGGGGATTCCAGCATGCAGCCCATAAGGCAGGGGATATTTGCTTTTTTCGCGACTTCGCATATTTTTTTTGCTTCGGTAATACCGCCGCATTTAGCAAGCTTTATGTTTATATAGTCCGTACATCCGAGTGCGGCTATATTTTGTGCGTCCTTTTCTGCAAAAACGCTCTCGTCCGCAAGAATGGGAAGCTTACTTATCTGCTTAAGTCTTTTCATATTTTCAAGTGCATCTGCGGCAAAGGGCTGCTCGACGAACTCAATCGGATACATCCTCTCCTCACAGTGATTGATTATTTTTAGAGCATCCTCATAGCTCCATGCCTGATTTGCGTCCAGCCGCAGCAAACGGTCTGCGCTTACCTCGGCAACCGCATCGATTCTTTTAATATCCTCCCTTACAGTACCGCCCAGCTTGATTTTTAGAATCTCAACCCCTGCGGAAAGTGCTTTTTTTGTATCCTCTGCCATTATTTCGGGAGGGTTAAGGCTAATTGTAATATCAGTTTCCAGTCTTTTTGATTTTCTTCCCCCGAGATACTTAAACAGCGGCAAGCCCTGTTCCTTTGCGAGCAAATCGTAAAGTGCGGTTTCCACCGCTGCCTTTGCGGAGGTGTTATGAGCAATGGAAGCTTTTATTATATCCGTCAGCTTTAAGTCAACCGTTTTGTCCAGAATAAGGGGCTTTATATAGTCCCTGACCGCACAGACTAGGGAGGGCATGGTTTCCCCCGTAACCATAGCGGTAGGAGCCGCTGCTCCGTAGCCGCACACTCCGTTGTCCGTGATTAGCTTAATTACTAACGAGTTAAGAGAATCCACCCGGCGGAGTGCGGTTGTAAACGGTGTTTTAAGCGGTATATTCTGTTCGTAAAGGATAACATCACGTATAATCATAAGGTTTTTTCCTTACTCCTCAACAGCCGCTTTCTGCGTGTTTATTTTTTTGAAAATATCGGGGTCGAACTTGAATTTTCGGTCATAGGTCATCAGTCCGTTTACCTCCTGCTCCACATCATATAGCTGGGTGTAGCAGAAGCCGAAGATATTCTCGTTGCCGAGCAGGGTTTCGGTCAGGCTTTTATATCTTTCTATAAACTCCTCCTCGGTTTTAGGCCCGTCACCATAGCCCCAGCCCTCGTAATTATCGGTTGCCCACTTGATGCCGCCGTATTCACTTATAAAGTAAGGCTCACCTCTGTGTGTCTGTCTGTCCGAGAAGTTGTTGTACAGTGAGTCCCTATAATGGGCGGCGAACTCCTCGGGATTCTGACAGTAGTCGTGAATATCATATATATCTGTAACAACATGAAAGTTTCCGCTGGTATCAATGACGGGACGGGTGGAGTCGAGTGCCTTTGTAACCTCATAAACGGTCCTGATTAGCATATCGCATTGCCGTCTGCCGTTGTAATCCCAGGTCTCGTTAATGGGACACCAGCCGATGATACAGGGATGACTGAAGTCTCGCTCCACCGCTTCAATCCATTCGGGAAGAAAATGCTGAATCTGCCCCATTTCGGTAACATCAAGCCCCCAGTTACCATGCTCCCCCCAGACCATATAGCCTAATTTATCCGCCCAGTACAAAAACCTTGGCTCAAAAATCTTCTCGTGCAATCTTGCGCCGTTAAACCCTAACTGCACTGAGTATATAATATCATTCTTCAGAGCTTCATCCGTGGGTGCGGTATAGATTCCGTCGGGATAGAATCCCTGATCCAGCACCCAACGGCCAAAAACGCCTCTTCCGTTAAGCAATAGCTTTTTATCTGTCAGGTCAACGCTGCGCAATCCGAAATAGCTGCTTACGCTATCGGTAATTGAGCCGTCTTTTTTTACAGTAATCTCTAAATCGTACAGGTTGCCTTCTCCAACATCCCACAAATGCTTTTCGGACAAAGGAATATTAATATAGGCTGCTCGGTTGACAGCGCTTCCCTCGCTCTCACCGACTAATCTGCCCTCAAAGTACGCCTTGGCGGTTACAACAGCTTTCGTCGGATAATCAGAGAGCCGCACCTCAAGCAGAGCAGAGCAGTTATGAATATCGGTTATGGTCTTAATGCTTTTTATATAGCAGTCGCTTACACATTCCAGCCAGACAGTCTGCCAAATTCCGGTTGTTCGGGTATAAAAGCAGCCGTGAGAGGCAAGACGGGGTGACTGCTTGCCTGCGGGCTGGTTTGCACTCCTGATGTCGTCCTTGGCACAGACCGTAATATAATTCCCGTTATCCTTTATATGCTCCGTTATATCAAAGGAGAAGGGTGTATAGCCTCCCTTGTGTTCGCCTGAGTAAACACCGTTGATATAGACGATAGTATGGTAATCAACCGCTCCAAAGTTAATGATTATTCTTTTTTTCTTCCAGTCGTCCGGTATTGCAAAATCTCTTCTGTACCAGACACAGTTCATAAAATCAGTGTTCCCCACTCCGGAAAGACTGCTCTCCGGACAGAAAGGAACGATAATACTGTCGTTCAGTGCTTCTCTTTTCTGGAACTCCTTTTCTGTTCCGGACATGGAATTATCAATTTCAAACCCCCACTGTCCGTTAAGGTTAAGCCATTGTTCTCTGACCAGCTGCGGTCTCGGGTATTCGCTTCTCGGAATTTGCATAGGTCAACCTCCTATTTTTTACAATATCAGTATAAATGAAACATTGCTCTTTTGCAACACATTATTAAGCAAAAATACGCAGATGACGGTAACTGCCGTCTGCGTATTTTGGTTTTTTTATATGCTCTAATACATAGTTTTATCTATGATTTCTTCGGTAAGAGCATTTTTTGAGAACAGATAGGTGTTGTCATAAACCGCTCTTACAAGCGGATCATCCGATTCATATGCCTTATAGAACACACCGGGAGCGGCTTCCTGATAGTACATTTTTATACCCTCCCGCATATATCCGGTCTTGACACCGCCCCGCAGATAAGCTATGTATCTCGCCCGCCACTCGGGTTGCTTTATTGAACGGTTATCTATTTCCATTTCCACGCACATTCCGAGCATTTTAGCAAGCTCTGCGCACTCATAAACCCGCTTCTCGGTTGCGTTGGCGTTGAACATATAGTTAGGTTGCAAGCAGGCGGTATCAAAACCGAACTCCGACCACTTATTAAAGCCCTGTGCCTGATAATAAGGTATCCAGATGCTCTTATATCCGAGAGAACGGATATAATCGGTGGTATAACGCAGCAGCTCGGTCTCTTCCTCGTCGTCTACGTCTATACTCTCCTCATACCAGTAGAGCTTAAGGTTATTAAAATTACTCTCGGTAAAACGTTTCAGCTGCTCGTCAATTATCCACCTGACCGCCTTCTTGCGATGGTCGAGTGAGGAGAAATCAAGACTGACCCCGCTGCCGTCAATGTCTCCGAAGTCGTGCTGTCCCGTCATCGGGCGTAGTATGGAGAGGAACACATTGACCTGGTAATCCTCTTTACCGAGGTTGCTTTTAACCTCCTCCACTGCTTTTTCGAGCGCAGGAATATTGCTTTCCGCGTGGAACTGGTCGTCAATATAGTATTTCCAGTCCGAGAATATCAGGTTCCCTGCCTGCATATTCGCTCCCGACGGAGCCTTGCTCGTGCAGGGCAGGAACAAAAAGCTGTCGAAATATGTATCCTTGAGCTGGTCATCCTTATCATAATACCCCACATAAGGGAGGAGGTCACGCTCTGAGTGTCTTCCTCTGCGCACCTCCGGGTAGGAGCAGGTATAGGTCAGAATAATATTGTTAATCCCCCCAAGGTCGTCCGGAGAAGCGAACTTATCGGGTGTTTCTACCTTTTCGACGGGGGTTGGTACAATACTAAGAGCGTTTTTTGCAATCGCTTTTGTTCCGTACACCTCAATTTCATCAATATATACATGAGGTCCCACAGGGTAATAAACACGCACGAAACGCGCCTTACGAGGATTCTTAAATGCAACCTTTACCTCAACCCGGCTGTCTCCTTCGGAGGAATACTCCGTATACGATTTATCCAGCACCTCCCAGTCGGTGCCGTTGTCGGACGCTTCGAACCGTACTGTCTTGGGCGGTTTTATCCACAGCTCGGGCGAATATAAAAAGCCAATTGAGTATCCGCTTATTGTAGAGGTATGGGTGAGATCATAATAGATGAATCTTCCCAGACCTCTGAACGCATGGTGCCATGCGGGGTCAAGATAATCAGTCGTTCCCGTTTTACCGTCGGTAAGACGGCTATCGGTGCAGGGAGTGTTGAAATACTCGGTATGCGATGAGTCCGGAATCGGAAACTCGGATTCCATCTTCTGCGGCAGACCGGAAATAAGGTTTTTGCTCTCGGTGTAATCCGGTTCGTCCTCAGACCAGAACGAGGGTATGTCAACCTTGGGCAGCGGAGAGCATCCGTAGTAGTTTTGGTTCATGATTAATCTCCAAGTTGGTATATTAAAAGGTTATGCGTTTTTTTCTTTTTCAACCTTTGTGGCATTCTATCATGTGTAAAGGGAAAATACAATAAGATACAGCAAAAAAACAAAAAAAACAAAACCCCGTTATTTCAAGCCGGGGTTTTGCATTTAAAAAGCATTATCTCTTTGGTTTTTTAGTGCCGTCCTCGCCTCCGGGACCATCCCGGCGCTCCCGATTATCGGGATAATCATTCAATCCGGTCGAAAACCATTGATTGCTTCCCGCATTCTTTTTAGTGTTTTCGGTTTTATCGGGACGATGCTTGTTTTTTTCTTTCATCTTCGTTGCTCCTTGTTATATAGTATACACCGTTAACAAAAAACATATACTCAGAGACTTGAAGATATGCTAACGCTTATTGATATGAATTAACTGCGTTTTTTAAGAGCGATAACCGCGATAACCGAAATGGAAATAATAGCTAATACAATAATTCCGGCTAATCCCATGTCACCTGTTTGAGGCGGTGTCTCGGATTTCTCTGAAGTTTCGGATTCCTGAGCGGAGGACGATTCCTGGGAGGCTTCGGAAGAATCTGAAGAATCAGATTCATCTTCTTCGGAGGATTCCTCATCCGATTCGTCCGAACCGGTATCCGGTATTGTGATTTCGAGCTTCTCAATTGTAACGGTAATGTCATTTGATGCACCGGCACACCAGACCTGGAACTTATCAAAGGTAATATTACCCGAGCCGTCGGTAGTCAAATCCTTTTTACCGAGCCATTCATTGTCCTCGCTTCCGTCAAACGCTTTCAGGTCAAACAGCTTTGCGGACAGCTCATATTCACCCGCTTTTATGTCACCCGAGCCGTCATATAAAGCATCGTCCACAAAGTGATGCAGATATATGTACTGAGTATCGGATATTAGGCGGATGGATGTAGCGGCGTTATCGTCCTCAACCTTGAACTTGAGATAAATGGTTGCATTATCATCCGCATTCAGGGTAATCGGCTCGTTGAATGTCGCCGTAACATTGGGCCATGCACCGGGAGCCGTTGCTATTAAGGAGCCGCCACTAAAATTAACTGTAACGGAATTGTCATTGGCGTCCTTCTCCTCCCAGCTTGCGCCGCTTTCGTCTATCAGGTTAATAACCTGATCCGCAGCTTGAACGGGTAATGCAATTAGTGTCAATAATAATGCGAAGGAAACAAACAGACTGATTCTTTTAATCATGTAAATTCTCCTTGTTCATTTAATTGTAATATATTTTAACATATACACTATAATTTGTCAATTACGTTTTTGTGTTGTTTTATTATGAATTGCCAATCCTGAGAAGAACGAAGGGGTAAGATAACGCAACAAGAAAAACTACTCGGTTTTTCCTTGCTTATCCGTACATAATTCCTTCTATCCGGTTTACAAGCCGTGCGGGAAGAAGCTTAGCGAGGAAAACAAACAGCCTGTATGACGCTCCGACCGTATAAAGCGGGCGGGGACGCTTTTTTAATGCGGCTTTGTAGATGCACTTTGCCGTTTTTTCGGGGGGCATTCCGTTCAACTCATCCTTTTCCATTTTCAAAACAGATTTTTGTTCTCTAATGCTATAGGCGTTTTTTTCTGCTTCGCTTTTCTTCCTCGCTTCGGTAAAGCCGGTTCGCACATCACCCGGCATAACTGCGCATACCTTGATCCCGAAGTGCTTAACCTCGTTAGCAAGTGAAAGGGTAAGGGCATTTAAGGCACTCTTGCTGCAGGAATAAAAGGACTGGTAGGGGAGCGGAAGCACCGCTGCAACCGAGCTTATGTTAATAATATGCCCGCTGCCCGCTGTTCGCATATGAGGGAGCACATGCTTAATACAAAAAAACGCTCCGAAAAGGTTAATGTCAAAGAGCCGCCTCGCCTCGTTAGGGTCGGTAAGCTCAACAGAGCCGGAAATTCCGATACCTGCATTGTTTACTAAAACATCAATTTTTCCTTCTTTTTTTATGATTTCGGTTATTGCTGCCCTGACCGAATCCTCAAGCGAAATATCCGAGGGGATATGCTTTATACGATTATCCTGTGGAGCCGTCCTGCTCAGCGAATAGACCACAAAACCGTTATCCGCAAAAAGGCGGGCGGTGCTTAAACCAATCCCGCCGCTCGCACCCGTAATAACCGCTGTTTTTCTTATCATTGCTTTATGGTTGCGGCAGTGTCCAGAAGGTTGTTTTTCTCAAGCACAGACGCAATTATTCCCGCCGCTTCGTCCAAAATCCGTTCGTTATGGGTAGCCATACAATTAACCCGCAGCAGACACTCGTTTTCCGGTGTTGCGGGGGGAAGAACGGGGTTTAGATAAACACCGCTCTCATAAATGAGCTTAGCTACCGTCAGGGTAGTGAATACATCCCTTGTATATATAGGTATTATTGGAGTAATTGCTTTGAAAAGCGGAACATTCCGCTTTTCAAGCGCCACCCGTAAATACTCGGATACCGAAGCTAACCTGTCAACTGTTTCGGGGTTGCTTCTCAAGACACGAAGAGCGGCAAGTGCGGAAGCACAGTTTGAAGGAGTAATGGATGCCGAAAATATAAAGGGTCGGGAATTATGCTTAACATATTCCACCACATTTTCGTCCGCTGCCATATATCCGCCAAGGCTTGCCAATGATTTTGAGAAGGTTCCCATATAAATATCCACCTGCTCAGCAAGACCGAAGTGATCGGCGGTTCCTCTGCCGCCTTTTCCAATAACACCCAGCGCATGTGCATCGTCCACCATAACCCGCGCCCCGTATTTTTTAGCGAGCGAAACTATCTCGGGGAGCTTAGCCAAATCGCCTCTCATACTGAACACCCCGTCCGTTACTATGAGCTTACCTGCTTTTTCGGGTACGCTTTTTAAAATGCGCTCAAGATCCTCCATGTCGCTATGCTTGAACAGCAGCTTTTTTCCATAACAGAGCTTGCAGCTGTCATAAATGCTTGCGTGGTTCTCCTTGTCGCAGATAACATAATCGCCAATCCCCACCAATGCGCTGATAATACCGAGATTTGTCTGAAACCCGGTGGAAAAGGTTATAACGGCTTCCTTGTCAAGAAAAGAAGCCAGCTCCTCCTCCAGCTCAAGGTGCAAATCCAGTGTACCATTGAGAAAACGGGAGCCGGAGCATCCCGAGCCGTATTTTTCATAGGCGTCCATGCCCGCCTTTACAACCGCCGGATGAGAGGTAAGCCCGAGGTAATTGTTGGAGCCCAGCATTATACGCCGTTTGCCTTCCATTATAACCTCGATATCCTGACGTGTCTCAAGGGCATGAAAATACGGGTAGATACCCTTCTCCTTTGCCTCGTCCGCAGCGGTGAACAGCCTGCACTTTTTGAAAATATCCAATATTTTACATCTCCCACATAAATAATCCGATATGATAAAAACCGTACGATAAGTGCAGTACGGTTTTTTGCATTTTACTTTTTCAGTTCACGCTCAAGCCAAATAGTACCTATCTCGAAAGCATCAAAAAAACTGTGTTTCTCGCATTGCTTGATTACCTTGTCGCTTATGCTTACATCATTGTCCGTGCTCTGTATCTGCACAAGCACTCTGGTAGCAATTTCAACCTCGTCTACTTTTTTGTTCTCTATAATGTTCATGAACAGAATGTATTTATCGTCCGGAAACCCGTAGAAAAGAAACTGTCCCTGGCGCACAAGAGGTTTACCCTTGTACATTAATGTCTTCATTTCACCCAAATGCTCAAATCCTTTCGTATCAAAGGGTCAGGAAGTTCTCGACCAAAACACGCAAAAGCTCATCTCTGTCAATCTTGCTTATAACCGCTCTGGCATTATTATAGTTTGTAATATAGGTTGGGTCTTCAGAAAGAATGTAGCCTACTATTTGGTTTATAGGATTATATCCCTTCTCCTTAAGCGAGTTATAGACGCTCTGTAGGGTTTCCTTAATTACCTGCTTGTTCTGATCCTTGATAGGAAACATAATTGTCTTTTGCTTGTTGTCCTGCATTCCAAACCCCCCTTGATTTTTATTGTCATACATCATTATACTATAGACGGATTTTATTTGCAATAGTATTTAATGAATTATAACGGGTGTTATTCACAGTTTTTTGCGGTTAATTGTTGCTTTATTGACAAAAATAGTGTAAAATGAATCAAATGTCCGTCGGCAGCACAGTCCGTTGGTCATATTTTTATTAACACCTCGGTAAATCAAAAAATAAAGCACCGAACAGGGGAAAAATGAACATTTTTGATGTATTCAAGAGCTCAAAAGCATATTTTGAAGGAAAGAAAGCGATTATATTCGACATGGACGGTACGTTGGTGGATTCCATGGGATACTGGCATGCAAAAAGCCTTTGGGAGCTGGACACGGTCGAGGAACGAATCGAGGCTATGTCAAGAAAATATGCCGAGGTTATTGAGCCCAAGGTGTATGCGCTGGAGCTGTGCGAGGCTCTCAAGAACGCAGAGATTCCCTTCTGTATTGCCACCAACACCCCCTTTTATGTTGCGGAGCCGATGCTGAAGAAATACGGCTTTGACAGGCTGTATGATTTTTTTATAGACAGCGATGAGGTCGGAGCCTCAAAGCTAAGTCCGGAGATATATTTTGCCGCAGCCGAGCGTTTTAATTGCTCACCCGAGGAGATTGTAGTGTTCGAGGATATGCCGCAGAGCGCAAGAACCGCAAAGCTTGCCGGGTTCTGTGTTGTGGGTGTTTATGATGAGACCAGCAAGGACAGCATCCCGGAGTTGAGAAAAATGTGCGATGACTTTATATATAACTTCTCGCATATCTTAAAGCCAAGCACGAATAAAAAATAATTTACCGGAGCGTACCCGAAAAAAGGGTACGCTCTTTAAATGCGTTATTTTGTTTCTTTTTCCTGCATTTGCTCAATGGAGGTGCATACTGTATGCTCTATCGGAACCCACCCAACCTTTTTAAAAACAGCGGTTATGGAAATAGGTATATAAGTCATAATGAAAAACGGAAAGCTGAACATATAAACAATTTTTTTCAGCGGTGTTGTACTTATATATCTCCACTCGGTTATGGTGGCTATGAACCCTACGAAAAACAGCATCAGATAGCCCAGAGAAAGGAACTGTCCTATGGAAATAAGCCCGTGAGCAACCATGTTTGTGGAGGTGTTGCCGTAAATAAGCCCGTAAACGATTTTTGTTAGATTAAGCAGAATACTCAGAACGGTAAGGGCGATTGCCGGGAAAATGGTCATAAGCATATCAAAGCAGGCAAAGGAGCGGCGGACAAACAGATTTTTGGCGAGTGCGGTACCGTATTTCCCCAGCACCTGATAAAAGCCCTTTGACCAGCGCAAACGCTGCTTCCAGGACTGCGAAAAAGTTATGGGCTGCTCGTCGAAAAGGCAGGCGTCTGCACAGTAGCCGATTTTTCCGTTCTTAACCACCGTGTCTATGGTGAACTCAATGTCCTCGGTGAGCAGATGAAAGGGCCAGCCTCCGTTTTCGATTATGGTTTCCTTTTTTAGACAGAAGCCGGTGCCCGAAATCGCACAGCTTGTATTAAGCCTCATTCGGGCATTGTTAAGATACTTTGATTCCCTCAAAAACCAGAGCGAATACCCTGCCGACACCCAGTTTGTTCCGTAATTCTTGGAGTTTCGGTAACAGGTAAAGGCCTTGTAATCAAGAGGGAACACCTTGTTCATCTCACTAATGAAGCTCTTGTCTGCCAGATTATCGGCATCAAAAACGATATATCCGTCGCAGTCGTCCTTTTTTTCTAAGAGCTCCTTGAACAGATAGTCGAGTGCATATCCCTTGCCTATCAGCTTGTCGTTAAAGCGCTCATAAACAATGGCACCCTTGCCTGCGCATACCGCTGCTGTATTGTCGGTGCAGTTGTCCGCAACAACAAAAATCTTAATAAGCTCCCGAGGATATGCCTGACTCTTAATAGAGTCAATAAGGTGCCCGATAACAGCCTCCTCGTTCCGTGCGCAGATAACAACCCCGAACCTGTGCATTTTTACACTCTCCGGCGTGCGCACCTTGTTTGTTGCGAAAAGCATATAAAAGGTGTAAAAGAACTGATATAAGTAGCATAGCGCAAATATAACTGCTATGCTGTTTTCTATCGGAATTATAATTTCCATATGTAGGAATCCTGTCCCCCGAAACAGTAAAAACGCCAAAAAGCCATATGTATCGGGTTATTATGGCTATATAGAGCTGCTTTCTTTTGAAATATTAGCATAATTACTAAAAAAAGTCAATATAAGATTATGCTTCGTATTCACTCTTAGTTTTTTATCAGAATCTCTCAAAAAGGTTTATTGCCCGTGGAGTGAATATGCTGTCCAGGCGGCACTTCTGAGAATGTAGGGTAACATCCGGAAGGTAAGCAAGGCTCTCCTGAGCGCAGTCGCCGAACATAAGCCTTGACAGAGAATTCACAGAGAGGGTAATGTCGGGCTTTGCCTTTTCTCTGCGGGTTACAACTACTCTTTTACTCTTTTCATCCTTATATTCTATGTAATAACAGCCGTTATTTGCTTCTATAAAGTCGCCGGTAACCTCAATCACAAGCTCGTCTGCATCCTTGGAGAAGGGATAGAGCATAAGGCATTTCTCAATGTTCACAGGTCTGCCCATTACACCGTCATACATCCCGAAGGAGCTGCTCCTGTCGCTGTCTGTAACAAGATCAAGGGGATTATTTTTGTCCAGAGAAGAGAAATATAGCTCGGTATATTGCCCCTCGTACATTCGTAAAAAGCCTATTATTCCCAACAGGGACGCCTTATCCACGTATACAAGCTCGGATATATTCAGCTTATTGCCCTCAGGCTTTATGGTAGCATATGCCCTTGGCTTGTTATCCTCATACCAAATGTATGTATATAATCCGGTTTTGAACGGTGTTGAGCTATAATACCTTCCGTTTTCTCTGTGAAAGCATACATTATAGCTGCTTGCGAAGCTGTTGTAGAGCTCAAGCAGCTGCCCGAGCCTGTCCTCGCATGTATACAGCACGCCCTTATCATTTCTGGGTATGTGGGACAGGGAGGAAAGGGGTACGCAGACGGTTTTGTGCTGCAAGAGCCGCTCAAAACCGAATTTACGGTAATATCTGTATGAGAAGGGATATAAAAAGCTTGTGTCCCATTCATTCCTGTTTTCACCGTCGAAAATATGCTTGAAGATTTCCCGTATGCAGCCGTTGCGCCTGTACTCCGGCAGGGTGGAAACTCCGGCAATGCCTGCGGCGGTGAGTATATTGCCGTGGTAATAGCTCTTATAAGGTACTACCGCCACCTGCGCCATAAGTGTCTCGTTATCGTCCGTAAAAGCGCCGATATAATATTCATATGTAAAGTCCAGCTCCTCCTTCTCGGACTGGGAAATATCCGGTCTTGAGCCGAAGCAAACCGAAAAAAGCATATCTCTTTTATGCTTCTCGTTCTTTCTCATGGGTCTGATTATCATAATACTCTACATCCTTTTTTAGATTGAAGCTGTTTTTATAGTAATCTATTACACCCGCTCTTTTCATCCTTGACAGCTCCCTAGAAAGAGCGCTCCGGTTTGTGTTAAGATAAATCGCCAAACGTTCCCGATTCATCGGAATATTAAAGACCGTGCTTTTTTTTCTTTTTGATTCGTTTTTTAGAAACATGGTTATCTTTTCCCGCAGAGACGGGCGGATAAGGCAGTTTATACGCTCCTGCTGCTCAAAGAACTTGTCGGCAAGCTCGGCGGTTAGGTTCTTCAGGAGCCTTGCGCGGAGCTCCGGGTGTTTCCCCTCGGCATTAACAAGCCGGTCAAAGGAAAAGTGCAGTATAACGGCTCCGGGAAGCACCTTGACCGTAACCGGACTTAGACTGCCGGAAGATACCGCAAGCACGTCACCGATAACACTACCGTCGGTCATTTGGGTAAAAACCTCTTCCTTTCCGTCTATACTGTATCTGACCGCAAACGCTTCTCCCGAGAGCAGCAGAAATATATACGGATTACTCTCGCCTTCCCTCACTATCGTTCTTTGCTCCGAATATTTTGTTGTTACCGCACCGAGCAGCTCAAGCAGTCGGCTGATTTCCGTATCTGTAAAACCGTAAAACAGCACAATATCGGTCAATTTTATATTTTGTTGCATGGGCAACATCACTCCTGACAATAATATACTATAATAAATTGAAAAAATCAATAGAAACATGTCGCCATATTGATTGATCAGTAAGCTGTGTCAGATACATATAAAAATTTATATCGGGAAGGATGATTGTATATGGATACAAAAAAAACATTACTCTGGATAACAAGAACCGGAGTTTTAATCGCCCTTTTGGTCGCTCTGCAATGGGGTTTGGGAGCGTTGACCGCAAATAATCAGTTTGTGGTAGGGAGCGCTGTCAACCTTGTGCTTATAGTCGCCGCTGTTTTAAGCGGATTGTATTCGGCACTGGCTGTCGCCGTTGTTTCCCCCTTTACCGCTTTTCTCTTCGGTATAGGAACTCCCTTTTTTGCGCTGGTACCCTTTATTGCAATCGGAAACTTTGTTATTGTACTAGTTTGGTATTTAATGGTAAAAAAGGTTAGAACAGAAAGCAACGCTTATATTAGGATGATAGCGGCTCTTATTGTGGGAGCACTGCTTAAGTTCGCTGTATTGTATTTAACCATAGCACAGCTTGCGGTTCCCTTTATTCTTGATGTGAACGAAAAGCAGGGGGCAGCCTTATCCGCTGTTTTCAGCTGGCCGCAGCTGGTTACTGCCGCAATAGGCGGAG